>NZ_JALQDH010000082.1:0-160922 GCF_023631365.1 Caballeronia sp. INML2
ACCTTTCCTGCCAGCGGCAAGCGGTACTTCGCGAGTTGGCCGAGTCCGATGTTCCGGTATTCGGGCCTTGGTTTTTTCAATGCTTCAGCCACGTTAGACCCCTTCCCAATCTGATTGACGATTCGCGCGTCGTCGATACACGACACGGGCGGCACTCGTCCAGCCTGATCCGCCTCGAAAGCGCCCGGCGATGTAATTGGGGAAAAGTTTTTAGCCCGCGCACTGCGCGATAGCGGTATTTTGTCGCGCGATTGATATACTGTCCAATATCTATCTCGTCTTTCTGAAATATCTTTGACAGATATCGCATGGAACTGCGCCATATCCGTTACTTTCTGGCCGTAGCCGAGGAGCGCAACGTGACGCGCGCGGCGGAACGGCTCGGCATCGGCCAGCCACCGCTCAGCCAGCAGATTCATGCGCTGGAGGACGAACTCGGCGTACGGCTCTTCCGGCGCACCGGCCACGGCGTCGTGCTGACCGAAGCCGGCGAGGCGTTCGCCATCGATGCCAAGCGCCTGATGAACGACGCACGCCTCGCCGTCGAAAAGGCGCAGAGTGCGGGGCGCGGCGAGATCGGCCAGCTCAATATCGGGTTCACGGGGTCGGCCGCGTTCAATCCGGTCGTGTCGAAGCTGATCCGCTCTTATCGGCAGGCTTATCCGAACGTCACACTCACGCTTACGGAAGGTAATACGGCGCAACTGCTCGCTCATCTCGACGCGGGCCGTGTCGATGTCGCCTTCGTTCGTCTCGGCAGCCAGTCGCCCGCGGGCGTGCAGATCAATCACATCGCGATCGAGCCGATGAAAATCGTGTTGCCCGCCACGCATAAGCTCGCGAAGAAACGCAAGGTGCCGCTCGCGGCGCTGGCGGATGATCCCTTCGTGATGCTGCCGCGCGAGGCGAGCCCGACCTTGCACGACGTCATCATCGGCGCTTGCCGTGAAGCGGGGTTCGAGCCGGTCCCCGGGCAGCAGGCGCCGCAGCTTTCGTCAGTCGTGAATCTGGTCGCGGCCGAATTCGGTGTCTCGCTGGTGCCCGCGTCCGTCTGTCAGATTCAGGTCGACGGCGTCGCCTACACCGATGCGCTCGGCAGCGCGATCACGATCCGCCTCGCACTGGCCTCGCGCATCGACGCGACAGCCGCCAAGACCGCCAACTTTCTCGACATCGCGCGGCAGGTCGTTACGTCATCGACGTGACATTGTCATCAGAACAAGCGCGCATTGCATTCGACGCATTTTCGTCCAACACTTCAGTTCGCAAGAGAAGCGTCAAGAAGGCCCAATCCTTTGACATCGAGGAGCAAGGTCATGCGCGAAGAGGTAAAGCATCCGCTGCAATGCACGCCCGCGTGCCGCCGGGGTTTCCTCAGATCAGTTGCATCCGCAACTATCGCCGGGCTTGCCGGCCCGTCGCTTCTCATGACCTCGGCTCACGCCGATGCATTGACGCACGCGCAGCGCGACAGCATGACGCCCGAGCAGATCATCGCGTTGATGAAGCAAGGCAACGAGCGGTTTCGGAGAGGCGAGCGCAAGGACCGGAATTATCTGCGCGAGCAAAAGGCCAGCGCGAAAGGACAGTATCCCGCGGCCGTGCTGCTCAGTTGCATCGACTCGCGCGCGCCCGCGGAAGTCATCATGGACCTGGGCATCGGGGATATCTTCAATTGCCGCATCGCCGGCAATATCGAAAACGACGATATCCTCGGCAGCATGGAGTTCGCGTGCAAGCTGATGGGCGCGAAAGTAGTGCTCGTCATGGGGCACACGTCGTGCGGGGCGATCAAAGGCGCGATCGCCAATGCCGAGCTGGGCCATCTCACGGGTCTGCTTGCGCGCATCAAGCCCGCTGTCGATGCAACGCAGTACGACGGCGAGCGCACGGCGACCAACTACGCGTTCGTCGATAAAGTGGCGCGCAAGAATGTCGAACTGACCATTGCACAGATTCGCCGCGATAGCGCCGTGCTCAGCGAGATGGAAAGCCAGCATGGAATCAAGATTGCCGGGGCGATGTATAACTTGAGCACGGGGGCGGTCGAGTTTTTCGGCTCTTAAACTTCGACACGCTCTCGAACGCCTTCCTTTTGCTTCACGACATCGCGCCGCGCCGTCCAATACTCCGTCCGCACGCCGATATCCTCGGAAACAAACGCCCCGCCGCGCGTCGACCGATAGTTCGCAAGCGCCTTATATACGAGGCGTTGCCCGATCAGCAAAATCGGCACATCGAGCAGCACCATCACGATGTTCATCAGATCGGACAGCGCCCAGAGGTTCGGCAACTCGAGGCCGGCAAGCACTGTGAGCGCACCGAACGGCACGAACACGAGCGAGCCCACGACGCGGATACCAGTGATGAAGCCGCGACTACGCGAGATGAAGTCCGCCGATATCTCCGCGAACGAGATCATGCCGAGCAACGTCGTAAACGCGAAAAGCCCGTAACACACGCACATCACGATCTTGACGACGTGAGCGACGGAAACCGGCACGAGCGTTTCGACCGATGCGAGATAGACCGTGATCTTCGATGCCCTCACCGATTCCCACGCTTGCCCATCGACGGTGCCGGTCCAGACGTGCGCCATCACCACGATGAACCCCGTCATCGTGCAGATGACCATCGTGTCGAAGAACACGCCGAGACTCTGCACGAAGCCCTGTTCACAGGGGTGATCGTTGTCGGCGATCGCGGCGGCCATCGTGATGGTGCCCTGGCCCGCTTCGTTCGACATCAACCCGCGCTTGACGCCCTGCGCGAGCGCGGTGCCGATCGCTCCGCCGAAGAGCGCATGCGGTGCGAATGCGCCGACGAACACCTCGTGAAAGAAGTACGGAATCAGCGGCAGATTGATCAGGATGATGACGAACGACATCAGGCAGAACAGCGTCGCCTTGATCGGGACGAGGAGATCGGTATAGGCGGTCACGCGGCGAATGCCGCCCATGATGATGAACGAGCACGCAGCGATCAGCACGACCGCGATGACGTAATACACCGTCGACTGACGTGCGAGATGCGTACCGGTGACAGTATCGGCGATGGTGCCGATCGCAGTGAACACGTTGAACGTTTGCGGCGGCACGTTGAAAAGCGCATAGACGATGAACACGAGCGAAAGAAACGTGCCGACGATGCGCCTGTCGCCGAGAACGCGCCGCCCATAGAACGGCAGGCCGCCGACGAACTCATCGTGCTTCTTCTCCTTGAAAAGCTGCGCGAGCGTCGATTCCATGAATGCAGTAGCCATGCCGAAGAATGCGGCCACCCACATCCAGAACAATGCACCCGGCCCGCCGACCGAAATCGCACCCGTGATGCCGACGATATTGCCCGGCCCCGCGCGCATCGCGAGTCCGAGCATGAACGACGCAAGCGCACTGACGCCGGTCTTCGACGACTGTTTGCGCAACATGATGCGCACGATCTTGCCGACGTTCATCGTCTGGATGAAGCGCGTGCGGATCGTGAAATGGATGCCCACGCCGACGAGTAAAAGAATCGCGAACGAGAACTGCCCGAGCACGGGAATTCGCGAATATGCCTTGAAATTGGTGGGGAAATCCCACAAGAAATCCGACACGGGTGCAATGAAGGCAAACAATGCATTCACGGATTGGAAGAGACTTTCCACGCGAGGCGTTCCTTTCGTGCTTCGACCTGCTTCAAACAGGGGTTCGGAATGTTGATAAACCAGCGATGTTCGAAGCTGGCGGACGTGCCGGCGCGGGCACGCAATCTTTTGAGGCAGCGATTATACGGTTCGGGGACCCACCTTCCTCTTGATGGCCGATGGCGAAGCCGGGAAACGGATCGGGCCGATAGGACAGTTAGTTGCGACGTTGCGTCGTGCTTATCTCATTCTTCTGTTGGAGAGCGTCTCAGGAGAACACGAGGACCGGACGACTGCGAAGCCCTGCTCGCCTCGCTTGTCAGCTTCGGCAAACTGACGGACCATGGCAGCAACCACCTGGCAGGTCTGCTCCATGACGACCGGCGGCGAATGGTTCGGGATGTGGCGGTCGTAGCAATGGAACGGCCGGGAGAGCGCGTTTCGACTGCTTTACATTCAATTCATCGCCACCGCAGCAGCCGCCCCCACCGGCGAGCCTTCGATCGCCACCGACCTCTGCCCGTCCGGCCCGACCGGCACATCGCCGACGAGCGTCGTGCGATACAACTGGCGATCGAAGTCGAGATCGAAGATATCCGTGGGCGCGAGATGCGCGGTCGTGCGGTTGTCCCAGAACGCGATGCTGCCCGGCTCCCACTTGAAGCGCACCGTGAATTCCGGCCGCGTCACATGCTCCCAGAGCAATTCGAGCAACACCTGGCTTTCACGCGGCGCCAGTCCCGCGATGTGCTTGAGAAAGCCCGGGCTCACATACAGCGCGCGCTCGCCGGTCTCCGGATGCACGCGCACGAGCGGATGCTCGCTCACGAGCGTGTGGTCCGTCACGGCCTTCGTGAAAGCATCGGTGCCGCTCGCGCCTTGCGGCGGCGCAAAGCGATGCACGCCGCGCAAGCCATCGACGAAAGTACGCAGCGGCGCCGAGAGCTTCTCATATGCGATCACGAGATTGGTCCATTGCGTGTCGCCGCCATAGGGCGGAATCGTCACGCCACGCAGAATCGATGCAAACGGCGGATTCACCGCGGCCGTGACATCGGTGTGCCAGCCGGTCCAAGGGCGCAAGAGCGAAGGCCCTTCGAAGCGCGTCGCCTTGCGGAACTTCGAGATCGAATAGATCTCGGGGTGTCCATCGACATGCCCGAACACCGGATGCCCTACCGTAAGCTCGCCAAACTGCGCCGAGAATGCGATGTGCTGCTCATGACTCAAGAATTGCTCGCGAAAGAAAATCACGCGCCATTTGAGCAGCGCGGCGCGGATTCCGTCGACCTGTGCGGAAGACAGCGGACGCGTGAGATCGACGCCGCCGATCTCCGCGCCGATGTGCGCCGAGAGCGGACTGACGGTCAATTCTGCTTCTTTCTCGATGGCAGCGGCATTCATTTCGAATTCCTTTGTACGTGGGATTCATTGACGAGGCACTCAACTGCCTTGCGCGTTCGCATCGTCGGCGAAAAAGTAATCGCGCCACGACTTCGGCTCATGACGAATCACGCCGACCTTGTGCAGGAACGCGCCCAGTTGCAGCGTGTTTTGCGGCGTCGTGGCGAAGCTCGCTTCCTTGTCGCTCAAAATGCCTTCGACGAATGCGGGCGATAGCTTCGACCCGTCCTGACGAATGTAAATGGCCGCCGCCTGCGCCTTGTCCCTGTCGACGAGTTTCGCCGCATCGTCGAGCGCCGCGCGCACGGCCGCATACGTCTTCGGATTGTCCTTGCGCCATGCGCCGGAGGTGACGACGACACTGCCCGTAGAAGGACCGCCGAGAATGTCGGTGGAACTCGTCACCTTGTGAATCTTCGGATCTTCGAGCTCCTGATATTGATACGGCGCATTGGAGAAATGCAGATTGACGACCGAGTTGCCCGATAACATTGCGGTCGTCGCATCGGCGTGCGGCATGTTGACCTCGAAGCGATCCAGACGCGCATAGTCGGCATCGCCGAAAGCCTTGGCCGATGCCATCTGAAGAAGCCGCCCCTGCTGCGACACGGCGGCGGATACCACCGCGATGCGATCCCTCTCGCCGATATCCCGAATGCTGCGAATGCGCGGATCGTTCGTCACGAGATATACCGGCACCGCGCTTTGCGCAGCCATGGCGCGAAAGTCCTGACGCCCGCGCGTGCGGTCCCAGATCGTCATCAAAGGCCCGATGCCGATGGTCGCAATATCCGCCGCGCCCGACAGCAACGCCTCGTTCACGGCCGCGCCGCCCGAGAGCGTGCTCCATTGCACGTCGATAGCGAGTCCCGCGCGCGCGCCTGCTTTCTCGATGAGCTTCTGATCCTTCGCTACTTTCAGCAGCAACGAGCCGATGCCATATTGATCGACGATCTTCACGTTCCCTTCGGCGTGCGCGCGATGAATCGGCAAGGCGAGCATTGCCATCGACGCGAACACGGCGAAGAGACGCTGCAATGAAAATGTCGTCATGCGGGATATCGTGGAAGAGCGGCGAGCGATCAATGTACTCGCCGCTTAATCGCACGCGAACGAAGAAATCCCGATACGGATAGCTTCGTTCGCGATAAGCGCCAGGGCGGCGCTTAACGACAATTCGATGCAGCGCGCCCTCCGGAAGGCGCGGTGCGGTGAAGCGTGCTTACCAGTGATAGTTCATGCCGGCGAACACCTGACGCCCGTAGCCGAACGCGCACCAGCTGCCGTAGTAGCACGATGCGACATATTCCTTGTTGAAGAGGTTCTGCGCGTTCACGTAAAGCTCCGCACCCTTCAACTGCGTTGCGGCGCGTCCGAGGTCGTAGCGCAGCGTGGCATCGACGAGGAAGAAGCTCGACACCTTGAAGCTGTTGTCGCTGCTGTACGTCGTGCCGGTATAGCGTCCGCCCGCGCCCATCGAGAGACCGGCGAGCGGTCCGCGATTGATCGTGTAATAGCCCCACAAAGAGGCCTGATTCTGCGGAATGGCAGGAAGGAACTTCCCTTCGAGTCCGCTGTTGTCCTTCGTGTACTTCGTGTTGAGATATGTGTAGCTCGCGGTGACGTTCAATGAATCAGTGAGGCTCGCCTTCGCTTCGAGTTCGACGCCGAGCGATCTCGCCTCACCGACCGCCGACTGGAAGGCCGGGTTGTCCGCGTTGACGGTCAACAGGTTCTTGCGCGTCAGATCGAACAGCGCAGCCGAGAAGAACGCGTTATAGCCCTTCGGCTGGAACTTCACGCCGAGCTCGTATTGACGCCCGCGCTCGGGCGAAAACTGATTGCCGCTGATGTCCACGCCCGCTTGCGGCGTGAACGATTCGGTATAGCTGAAGTACGGCGCGATGCCGCTGCCGAACACGTACGTCAGACCGCCGCGGAACGTGAACGCGCGATCGAACTGATGCGACACGATGCCGTAAGTCGTGTTGTTCGAATCGCTGCTGGCCCAGTCCTCGCGTCCGCCGAGCGTGAGGATCACGTTGCCCCAGCGCGCCTGATCCTGCGCATAAACGCCATACTGCGTGCCGCTCAGCACCTGGTGATAGCGGTCAGGCGGCGTGATCGCCTGGTTGTAGTTCGGGGCGAACATGTCGAGCGTCGGTGCCGTGCCGAAGCCCGCGTCGAAGTTGCTCGCGTAGTGCTGATAGTCGAATCCGAACAGCACCGTATGATCGATCTGACCGGTCGAGAAATTGCCTTCGAGCTGATTGTCGAGCGAGACCGTATTCAGGTTGTCCTTCGAAGCCGCCGTGCCGCGATCGAGCGTGCGCAGGTCGTCCTCGAGCATGCTCGCATAGACGCTCTTGTAGTCCTGCGCGAGATGCAGCAAGCGGCCGTTCGAACGGAACGTCCACGCGTTGTTGAGCTTGCGGTCGAACCTGTAGCCGATCGCTTCTTCCACGCGATTGAAGCTCTCGAAATTGTGATCGCCGTCGTAGAAGTCGCTCGGCAGCTTGCCGTTCGGGTTGTAGAGGACCGTGCCTTGCGGCGGCACGCTGCCGTACGACGTGCTGCGCGGATCATGCTGGTACAGACCGTACAGCGTGAGCGAAGTCTTGTTGTCCGGGCGCCATGTGAACGACGGCGCAATCGCGATGCGCTTGTTGTAGGTCGACTGCACCTGCCCGTCTTCCGAGCGCGCGATGCCGGTGATGCGATACAGATAGCGGTCATCGCCCGCGATCGGGCCGGAGAAATCGAACTTGGCCTGCTTGTGCGCGTAGTTGCCGAATTCGATGCCCACTTCGTGCAGCGGCACGACCGTCGGCATCTTGCTTTCCTGATCGAGCAGGCCGCCCGCCGCCGCCTGGCCGTAGAGCACGGACACGGGACCCTTGAGCACTTCGATGCGTTCCATCATGTACGGGTCGATCTGCGGCACCGCGTACCACGCGTTATCGAGCAGCTTGAGGCCGTTCCAGTACTTGTCCGCATCGAAGCCGCGCACCTTCAGCATGTCATAGCGCGTCGCGATGCCGCCGCGCGTTTCAGGCGTTACGCCCGAGACATAGCGCACGGCCGCGTTGAGCGTCTGCGCGTTCTGCTGATCCATCTGCTCGCGCGTGACGACGGAGACGGACTGCGGCGTTTCGAGCAGAGACGGCGTGCCCTTCATCGCCGCCGACTCCTTCGCGACATAGCCTTTCGTCGGACCATACGGCTGGTCGACGGTTTGCGCGGTGACCTTTACCGCCGGCAGCGTGCTTTCTTCAGGCGCGGACGAAGCCGGCTCCGTCGACTGTGCATAGGCGAGCGGCGCCGCCGCAAACAGCAGCAGCGCCGCCACTTTCAGGGGCCGCATCGCGACCGGGCTCGTCTTACCAGATTTCATGCTCATTTTTCGTCGATACCGTTGCGTGTGTGAATGCGAATCGTTATTATTTGCGGCCGCATTGTCACCGAACGTTTTGTATTTGTAAAGAACTCATTCGAGCGTTTTTGTCGGGAGACAACGCGATCGGCGGAACGTATTCTGAAATTTTTGGGGTGCGAGTGGCTTTCAGCGCACAGCCGCTACCATGAATGCGCGGCCGTTGCCGCGATCACGCACATGCGAGGTCACGCCCATGAACCTTTCCCTCTCTTGCGCCGGCACCTACGTGCTCGGCCATTCGGATCCGGAAGTGCAGCGCCTCGAAAATCAGGCGCGTTTCGTCGCCGATCTGACTGAAGATGTCCTGCGCCGCGCGGGCCTCGCGTCCGGCAGGGCGTGCTCGACCTGGGCTGCGGCGCGGGCGATGTCTCGTTTCTGGCGGCATCGCTCGTGGGGCCGAACGGGTCGGTGCTCGGCATCGATCAGGCGCCCGGCGTGATCGGAAAAGCGCGCGAACGGGCGCGGCACGCGGACCTCGATAACGTGCGCTTCGACGTCGCGAGCGTGGCGGATTTCGATCTTGCGGAGCCCGTCGACGCCATCGTCGGCCGTCTCATCCTGCTGCATCTGCCCGATCCCGCCGCGACCTTGCGCCGCCTCGCCGAGCGCGCAGGCGCGGGCACGCTCTTCGTCTTCCACGAGATGGACATGAGCACCGCGCGCTCGATGCCCGAATCGCCGCTATGCGCGCAAGGCTTGCACTGGATCATGGAGACGTTTCGACGGGCGGGCGTCGAGACCGACATGGGATCGAAGCTCTATTCGACGTTTCGTCGCGCCGGCCTCCCCGGGCCGCAGATGCTGCTTTCGGCGCGCGTCGAAGGCGGTCCCGACTCGTTCGCGTATGAGTATCTGGCCGAGGTTATGCGCACGCTGTTGCCGCTTGCCGAGCGCTTCGGCATTGCAAGCGCGGATGCGGTCGGTATCGACACGCTGGCCGCGCGTCTGCGCGATGAAATCGTCGCGCTCGATGGCGTCATGCAGCCGCCGGCTTTCATCGGCGCGTGGACGCGCGTAGCTTAGCCCGCCGCTTTCTTCGTCGATTTCGATTGATTGAATTCGATCGCCGCGCGCACGAGATTTTTCAACGCACGCGCGTTGATCTTGTCGCCCTCGAAGAAATCGATCGCACGCCGCGCATTGCCTTCGAGACCCGCGTTGAAGAGCTTGTCGGGATCGGGAAGGCTCGCGCCGTTGGCGAACGTGAGCTTCACTTTGCCCTTATGTGCGTTAGCAACCGCGATCATGCCGTCGCGATACCACACCGGGCTGCCCATGTACTTCCACTCCTCGACGATCCCGCCATCCACCGCGAGAATGATCTTGCGCACATTGGCGAATGTCTCGCCGCGCCAGTCGGTGATGCCGGCAATCAGCGCGTCGATTCGTCCCGATGAATTCATGCGTGTCTCCGTGATTCTGCGTTCAAGTTATGGTTCTATCTCGGCGCCGATCATTCCAAGGTAGCGCCGTCAGCGTATGAGGCCCGGACTGCCGATCGTAATCTGCAACCGTTGAGCCTGATCGAGATGAAAGATGAACGACGGACGCGAGCGGATCAGGAGCGTGCGCACCTCCGCGCTGCGCGCCATGCGGATATAGCCATCTACGGTATTGACGAGCTTTTGCAGAAACGCCACTTCGCGATCGAGATACGCTTCATCGAAATCGTAAGTGCTCGTCTGGTCGAGATCCGCGATGTCGTCGATGCTTTGCTTCGTCAAAGCGTCGCTCGTCGCGCTGCGTTGCGGCTGCGTGCCGTATCGTTGCATCAGCGTGGCGATCTCCTGATTGACCTGCGCATGCTCGGACACGATCCGCTTCGCGAAGACCTGCAGGCTACTGGAACGCGTCCTGCGCAAGGCCAGACTGGCCGCGGCGATCTCCGCCTGATTCGCGACGAAAATGACGCCGAGCATTTGCTCATCGGAAAGCGGCTGCTCCTGCGCTTTTACGCAGACGGTCCACGTCAGCAGCAGCATCAACAGCGCCGCGATGCGTTTGCCGTTCATCGGAGCCTCCGGGTTATATCGACACCGATGACTCTACCTTGAAAAGCGCGCGTGTCCGTCCGTCGCTTGAAAGCCTTGCCGCAGCGCGAGACGGCATGAGCCTGCTTCACACCGTCAGCGTATTGCGACCCGCGAGTTTCGCACGATACAGCGCGACGTCCGCGCGTTGCAGCGCTTCCTGAAAGCCCGCATCGTTCGCACCGATCTGCGATACGCCGATGCTCGTCGTCCATTCCGGCATGCCTTCGGTGTATTTGCGACACGCAGCGTGGATCTGGTTCGCGCAGGCCTGCGCACCCGATGCGCGCGATGCCGGCACGATCGCGACGAACTCGTCGCCGCCGAGCCGCCCGAACTCGCCGCCCAGCGACGCGACTTCCGCGCCCGCCAGCCGTGCCAGTTCGATCAGCACGTTGTCGCCCGCAAGGTGACCATGCCGGTCGTTGATCTGCTTGAAATGATCGAGGTCGATGGCGAGCACCGTCGCACCGGGCGCGGCAAGGCGCTTCGCGTGGGCATCGAATCCGGCGCGGTTCCAGACGCCCGTCAGCGGATCGCGCAACGCGGCGTCGCGCAGGCGTTGCTGCGCGCGTTCGGCGGGAATCGCCAGCAGGCCGAGATTGAGCACGCCGAGGAGCAACTGGTCCGAGAGCATCGGAATCAGCGCGAGGTAATTGATGCCCGGTCCCGACCACGCATAAGCGGCGAGCGTCACTGCATAACCTGGCAGGTAGCCAAGCATCGCGAGACCGGCAATGCGGCGCGCGCGGCTCTCCTCGCGCCGCCCGCTCGACCAGAGGATGAGGCCGGTAGTCGCCGCCGAAATCGCGACGCTGATCGTGTCGGCCGCATGCGTCAGCATCGACGCTGCCGGACCATGACCGCCGATCCATCCCGGCAGGACATGCGCCGCGAAGCAGCCGAGGATCGGTGCGAGCATCCACGCGCGAAACGGCGGCTTGCCGTCGAAAGCGCGCAAGCCTGAAATGATCAGCATGTTGGTCGCCGCGAGTGCGCCCAGCAGCAGGCCGATCACAGCCGCATTGCCGCGGGCGGGCTCGAAACCGGTCAGCACGGCCGCGTAGAGGAACGAGCTCGCCGACCAGTGCACGAACTGCGGTTCGACTTTGCGGCCGAAGCGCACCAGCGCGAAGACAAGTCCGAACGCCGTGCTCGCAAGCACGCTGCAAAGGCGCAGTGTTTCTGTATCAGGTGTGTGGAACATGGAATAGCCCGCCACGTGCGATTGACCGGGACATCGGGCGTCATGGACGGCAGACCGCGCATCGCGACAAAACGGCCGAATCATACCTTTCGCCTTCGACCGCTGCGAACACGGCACTGTCGAATCAACGGCACGCGCTCAGCAAACTTTAGTGCCGCGCGGCGCTTGCGGCATAAGCCTTGCTCGCCGGATAACGTTCCCGCATCGCCATCACAGCAAGGAGACGCACATATGAAACTGTATTACGCACCCGGCGCATGTAGTCTCGCCGATCACATTGCGATGCATGAAGCAGGCCTGAATTTCGACCGCGTGGAGGTCGACCTCAAGGCGAAGGTCACCGAGGACGGCACGCCGTTCGCCGAAATCAATCCGAAGGGTTACGTGCCCGTTGTCGAGTTCGACGACGGCAAGCGGCTCACCGAGAACGTCGCGATTCTATGGTGGATCGCGCAGGAAGCCCCATCGCTCGCGCCTTCCGGCGACGACGGCGCACTGCGCCTCGTGGAAACGCTCGCGTTCATTTTGACGGAGATCCACAAGCAATTCGCCCGCGTGTTCCGGCCGTCGTCCGATGCGGAAGCCACTGCTGCACGCGAGAAAATCGCGCAACGCTTCGCCCTCGTCGCGAAGACGATGCGTGGCGAGTATCTCTTCGGCGACAAGGTGAGCGTCGCAGATGCCTATCTTTTCACGATGCTTACGTGGGCGCAGAAGATGAGCGTGGAACTGCCTCCCGAACTCCAGGCGTTCTACAAGCGCATGCGCGAGCGCCCGGCCCTGAATCTCGCGTTCGAGCACGAAGGGCTCGAATGATCTATCGCGCATGATGCATTGCGAAAACGCGCGCGTCATGCGGGCGGGTCCGGCCTTTGCTAAACGTAGTGAGGGCGCGCATCGCGCGGCCATCTCAATCTCGGAGGCCATCATGGAGCCAGGCAAGCCTGTGCCGCACGCCACCGCCGACGACATGGACGAACCCGTAGGCCGCGACGATTCGCCGCCGACGTCCTCGCAAGATACGAAGCAGCGTCAACTCGACGAAGGCGAAAAGCGCACGCATGAAGCATCGGAAAACGAGTTGCCGTCGACGCAGGAGAAGAACCCGGTCCCACCCGACTCCCACAAGCCGTGATTCCATGGCAAGCCGTCGTAATGGCAGCGCTGATGGGCGTGATCGTCTGCTACACGCACTATGAGATTCCAAGCTTCACGCGCGCTCAGGCGCCGTACGGCGCATCTCGTGCTGATCGTGGTGTCGCTTGCGTTCGGCGCAATGGGTGCTTACACGCTTGAGTTGCCGATGCCGTCATGGCTCGTGTTCGCGCTCGGCTTCGGCACGGTGCACGTGCCCGCGGCCGCGATCCTCGCACTCAAGCGAGCGCGCGGCGCGGGGATGTCCTGAACGCCGGTTACTCAACGAGAGGTCACATCATGTCTACCGAGACTTACGTTCGCAACGGGCATCGCGTCGAGATCACCATCGACCACGATCCGACTGGGCAGTTCACCTGGTCCTATACCATCGATGCAGACGGCTACACGGAAATGCGCGATCGTCCGCTGGAGAGTCCCGATGCGGCGATGGAAGCGGCCAAAAATCACGCAAATGCGAAGGCCGACATGCTGCCGGCCGGCGACGACGCGCAATGACGCTCATGCGTCACAGTACGACCTGAACGCCGCGTTCGACGACATTCTCACTTCGAGGTCCAAAGTATTGCGCGCTGGCATCCGTGGAGCCGGCGGCAATCGGCATTCCGCTCAAGAGATTCGAATGCTATCGCGCGCTTCCTTTCAATAACATTCGCGATCCGATTTACAGTCGCGCGTAATTGACGGTAAGCGTTGCTTACACATGCTCACGTCATTTTTCCACTTCGTTGCGTACAGTCCGGGCATCGAGAAACGTCCCTTCGCAACCTTCAAGAGGAAAAACATGAAGAAGAATCGAATCGTCGCCGCGCTGCTTTGCGCGACCATCGGACTGACGACGGGTGCGGTATTCGCGCAGCCCGCGCCGGGCGGCCCGGACGGCCATCACGAAATGAATCGCGGTCCCGTTGGCCTGGGCGCGCCCGGCCACGGCCCCGACATGAACGGCCGCAATGGATACGAGCACGACGCCCCGCGTGCGCCCGAGCATGCGAACAACGAGCCGCGCCATTCGGAGTGGCGCAAGGGCGAGCGCCTCTCGTCGGATTACCGCAATCACCAGTATGTCGTAGACGACTGGCACGGCCACGGCCTGCGCCAGCCTCCGCGCGGCTATCAATGGGTCGGCGTCGGTGCGGATTATTTGCTGGTCGCGGTTGCGTCGGGCGTCATCGCGCAGATCGTGATGTCGCAATAAGCTGCGCGCTCAAACCCTCGGTTTCTGAGGCATGAAACGCAAATTGCCCGCCTGTTCAGGCGGGCAATTTGCGTTCAACGACATGCAATCGAAGCGCACGTCCAAGGACTGCGTCACGGTTGAGAATCCGGCAATCAAGCCTTGCCGCGAATAGTATCAGTCGCGTCGCGCTGCTCATTCGGCCTCTCCGGCCTGTCCGGCGCCGTGACCGCCTGATCGAAAATGAAGCCCATCGCGATATGCTCGGTGTTCGCGGAGCCGCATGCGGGGCACCTGTCGTCTTCGAGAGCATCGTCGGAGTAAATGAGCTTGTTGCATGCCACACAGCGGATCAGCATCTTTACTCCCGAGTCGAGTGAAAGGTATCTCATTTATATGCC
The DNA here is from genome assembly GCF_023631365.1 of Caballeronia sp. INML2. NCBI lineage: Bacteria > Pseudomonadati > Pseudomonadota > Betaproteobacteria > Burkholderiales > Burkholderiaceae > Caballeronia > Caballeronia sp. INML2. The sequence goes on from NZ_JALQDH010000082.1 coordinate 14,436, forward strand.
AAAACATGCGCACCGCCAATTGCTCTTTACACGTACCTGCCGAGCGTCGTATCCACTACATTCATCGATGCCGTAGCAAGCGTCGAGCCTACACCTGAGCAATTGCGCGGCATGCGCCTTGCGCGCAACCGCACGCGTATGACGCCGCATTGCGTGGCAAGTGACGCAAACGCGTTCACTCCTTTCGATTCTGGCTAATCGGAGACGTTCATCATGTCTACGACCGTGGGCGATTTTCTGATCGACCGCCTGCATGCCTGGGGCGTGCGCCGCATTTACGGCTATCCCGGCGACGGCATCAATGGTGTATTCGGCGCACTCAATCGCGCGAACGGCAAGATCGAGTTCATTCAGGCACGGCACGAAGAAATGGCGGCCTTCATGGCCTGCGCGCACGCAAAGTTCACCGGCGAGTTAGGCGTGTGTATCGCGACATCCGGGCCGGGCGCATCGCATCTCGTCACGGGTCTCTACGATGCGCGCCTCGACCACATGCCAGTCCTCGCGATCGCGGGCCAGCAAGCGCGCGCGGCGCTGGGCGGCCACTATCAGCAGGAAGTCGATCTCTCCGCCCTGTTCAAGGACGTGGCAGGCGCGTTCGTGCAGCAGGCGAGCGTGCCGTCGCAGATTCGCCACCTCGTCGATCGCGCGGTGCGTATCGCGATATCGGAGCGCAAGGTGACGGCGCTCATTTTGCCCAACGATTTGCAGGACCTCGAATACGAGCCGCCGGGCCGCAAGCACGGCACGCTGCATTCGGGCGTCGGCTATAGCGCGCCGAAGGTCGTGCCTTACAGCGACGATCTGCAACGCGCCGCCGACGTTCTCAACGCGGGCAAGAAGGTCGCGATTCTGGTCGGCGCGGGCGCATTGCAGGCGACCGACGAAGTCATCGCCATCGCGGAGAAGCTCGGCGCGGGCGTCGCCAAGGCGTTGCTCGGCAAAGCCGCATTGCCCGACGATCTGCCCTTCGTCACGGGCTCGATTGGCCTGCTCGGCACCGAGCCGAGCTACAAGATGATGACCGGATGCGACACGCTGCTCATGATCGGCTCGGGCTTTCCCTACGCCGAATTCCTGCCAAAGGAAGGCGCCGCGCGCGGCGTGCAGATCGACATCAAGGCGGACATGCTTTCCATCCGCTATCCGATGGAAGTGAATCTCGTTGGCGACAGCGCCGAGACCTTGCGCGCGCTCTTGCCCTTGCTGCAAGAAAAAACGGACCTCGCCTGGCGCAAGGATATCGAAGGCTGGATTAAAGACTGGTGGAAAACGCTCGAGAAACGCGCCATAGCACCCGCGAAAGGCGGCGTGAATCCCCAGCGCACCGTATGGGAGTTGTCGCCGCGCGTGCCTGCGAACGCGATCGTCACGAGCGATTCGGGCTCGGTCGCGAACTGGTATGCGCGCGATCTGAAGGTGAAGCGCGGCATGATGTGCTCGCTTTCGGGCGGCCTTGCTTCGATGGGCGCAGCCGTGCCCTACGCGATCGCAGCGAAGTTTGCATATCCCGAGCGGCCCGTAATTGCACTAGTGGGTGATGGCGCGATGCAGATGAGCAACATGGCCGAACTCATTACGGTCGCGAAATACTGGAAGCAGTGGGCGAACCCGCGCTGGATCTGCATGGTCCTCAATAACGAGGACCTGAATCAGGTGACGTGGGAGCAGCGCGTGATGGAAGGCGATCCGAAGTTCGAGGCGTCGCAGAGCATTCCGTCGGTGGCTTATCACAAGTTCGCGGAAATGATCGGCCTGAAGGGCTTTTATGTCGACGATGCCGAGCGCATGGCCGCCGTATGGGACGAAGCGCTGGCAGCGGATCGTCCTGTCGTGATCGAGGTCAAGGCCGATCCGGACGTGCCGCCGTTGCCGCCGCATATCACGTTGCAGCAGGCGAAGGCTTTCGCGACCACGCTCATGAAGGGCGATCCGAGCCAGAGTCACGTGATCGTCGATACGGCGAAGCAGGTGCTCGGCGCGGTTCTGCCGGGTCACAAGGACAAGTAACACGCAAACGGCATGGCCCGCAGCGATGCGGCTGCGGGCCTCTCCTATCTTATCGACGAATAGCGTTATCGCGGATTCGTCGCGATGAAGTTTTTCACTGCCGCATAAGTGGGTTTTTTCGTCACGCCGTCGTTCAGCATGATGCCGTACGGTCCTTGTCCTGTAGGCGGATCGTCGTAAAGTTCATAAACCTGAAGCGACTGAATGTTGTATTGCGGCGCAATCGCGAGCAGCGCGCCCATCATGCTGTTCGCCATGAATGTCCCCGCCTGATCGGGCGTGCCGGGGAAGTCGGGCCGCATGCCCACTTCATTGATCCAGATCGGCTTGCCGAACGATTGCAGCGTCCCGATCACGTTGTAGCACAGCGTTCCGCACGCGTGGGTTATATCGCCCTGCTCCGAATACCAGTGCCACGCGGTGATGTCCCACGCGACGACCGGATGCCCGCTCGTGCCATCTGGCTGCGTGCCGTTCGCGAGCATCACGTCCAGGCCCAGATGCGTCCACGTATTGCCCCCGATGATGATCTTGCCAACAGGATCGACCGACTTGATGCCCGCGATCAAGCCGCGTATGACACCGCGCGCGATCTGAAAGCAGTCGTTCTTGTAGTCGGTGCTCGTGGCGCCGTCGACCCAGCCGACGAGACACGTCGGCGCGAGTTCGTTGGTGACTTCGTAATAGGCGTAGTGCTGCACATTGACGATCTGCTGAGCGAGCGTGTAGCTCGCCTGATAAGCCGCATTCTCGTCGGGAAAATTGAGCTGCTGCAAGATCACCGGATAAACCGTCACGCCGGACTTCGCCATCATCTGGGCGATGCTCGAAAGTTTTTGCGCGCCTTCCACATTGGACACGTCGTTGCGATACAACGTGACATTGAGATCCTTGAGTTGCGCCAGCTGCTGCTCGGGCGTGGACTTCGTGTACGGACCGGCTAAATTGACATGACCGTTCATGCCATAAAACACGCTGCCCGAAGGCGCGATTGCAGGCAGCGCGGTGCTGCTTGCGCCGCTCTCCGAGGCAGTCGAAGGACTCGATGCGCCTGAAACGCCCGCCTGCGATCCGGCCGCCGTGGTCGCGCTGCCGCCGCTATCGCCACCGCCGCCCCCGCATGCCGCCAGCGTGAAGACGACTGCGAAACTCAGCAACATTGAAAGTCGTCCTGGAGAAGCGGAGCGGCGCGATCTGAAGATGCGCGCAATGGAGAGCGTGGAAAAGTTTCCTGTCATGGCAGCCTCGGAATTTTGAAAAAGATATCGAGCGCCCGGTTCATTGCCGGCTCTGAAACACCCACGTCGCGCGCATCGCGAACAGGTGCAAGCCGTGTTCGAATAATCACGAACGCGGCTTCGCTTCGATACAAGAGATAAGGGAGCACCCCGTTGGCCGATGCGCAAACAACGCGATGGCCCGGCATGGCGCTCACCGGATGCCACAAGAGATCCTCGCGCTGCTTGAACGTGAGCGCGAAGGATGATCGGAGTTTCGTCGACGACGTGAGCATGCAATCGGCATGCATGTCACGAACACGCTAGCACATCGTATCGACAGGGCCGGCATATTCAACGCCGTTCCGTCTTCCCCGATTCGACTGATGAAAGCTCGCAGTAAGGCGATCGTTAGGATCGCGGATTGCTTGAGGCGCATGTCATGGCGCATAAGACGCGCCGCATTTGATCCAGTCAGTCCAATCCTTCACGAGATGCATGCTCGCTTTCGATTTCGGCACCTTCCGGATGAAGGGCCGGCACATGGCGACGGGTCAGGCGAACGTGGAGGCCTACAACCGCAAACTACGCGACCTGATCGCCGCCGGCAAGGCGAAACCTTCGCAGATCATCTCGCACGAACTGTCGTTTGCGCAGGCGCCCGAAGGCTACAAGAACTTCGACGAACGCAAGGAAGGCTGGACCAAGGTCGCGCTCAAGGCCGCGGCCTAACAAGGAGAACACCATGACCGATACTGCTCAACCCGACTATCCCCGCGCGCCGATGCCGTCGCAGCAACAGGACAGGCGTCCCGGCCTCACCGCGCCGATGAACCCGCAGCCCGATCACGGCGAATCGACATATAAGGGCAGCGGCAAGCTCAAGGACAAGATCGCGCTCATTACAGGCGCGGACAGCGGCATCGGCCGCGCGGTCGCGATCGCCTATGCGCGCGAAGGCGCGGATGTCGCCATCGCCTATCTCGACGAGCATGACGACGCAAAGGAAACCGCGCGCTGGGTCGAGCAGGCGGGACGGCGCGCGCTACTGCTGCCCGGCGACATCACCGACCGCGCGCATTGCAGGCAGATCGTCGAGAATACCGCGCAGACGTTCGGGCGCATCGACGTGCTCGTGAACAACGCCGCCTATCAGGCGACTTACGACAAGCTCGAGGACATCAGCGACGACGAATGGGACAAGACCTATTCGACCAACATCGGCGCGATGTTCCGCATCACGAAGGCGGCGCTCGCGCACATGAAGCCCGGCAGCGCGATCATCAATACGACTTCCGTCAATGCCGACGCGCCGAATCCCGGCCTGATCGCGTATGCAAGCACCAAGGGCGCGATTCAGAACTTCACGGGCGGGCTCGCGCAGCTTCTGGCGGAGCGCGGCATACGCGCGAACTGCGTCGCGCCGGGGCCGATCTGGACGCCGCTCATTCCATCGACGATGCCGCCGTCGAGCGTCGAGAACTTCGGGAACCAGACGCCGATGAAGCGCCCCGGCCAGCCCGCGGAACTCGCCGCCGCCTATGTGATGCTCGCATCGGACGAGGCGAGCTATACGTCGGGCGCGACCATCGCCGTGACAGGTGGCAAGCCGATTATCTAATTGGCGGATGTTCAGGCGGCCGCCGACGCTTGAAACAGGCGTCGGTCGATGTCGTCCTTTCCGGCATTCAGCGCGTACGCGCGAGCGTCGTCGGCAGAAGCAAAATGTCCGAGCACGCCGCTCGCACGCTGAATGCCGTCGCCATCGCAGACGATCGTCATCGCCGCGTAGAGACCACCGTCGAACGCGGCCATCGGCGTAATGACGAAGCCGCGATAGGTGACCGTAGGTTGAAGCATGGCACCCTCTCTCTCATCTGATAGCTTTCTTCGCCCTTTTCGGCAGCATTCGCTGCCGTAGGGCTGCATGTCAGATTTTCCATTCGCGCAATGAGCCGACGATCGGGGAAAACCAGAAAAAAGGAGGGCGTGCCGTTTTTGAAAACGAATACATGAGGTCGGAAGACATTGCGCGCCAAGGTTGCGGCCTATTGCCCGAGCTTGCGCCCGCTCACGACTCTACGCTGAGTTCCCGTGCGTCGCGCCGATGAACCGCTCACCGCCGCGCTTCCGTCGCCATCCGCACCGCGAGACCGGCGAGCACCGTGCCCATCAGCCAGCGCTGAATCAGAAGCCATGCGGGCCTGCGCGCCAGAAAGACCGCGATCGATCCGGCGGTCATCGCGACGATCGAATTCACTGTGATGCTCAGCATGATCTGCACGACGCCGAGCGCGAGCGACTGGCCGAGCACGCCGCCGTGCGCGGGGTCGATGAACTGCGGCAGCAGCGACAGATAAAGCACGGCGATCTTCGGATTCAGCAGGTTCGTGACGAAGCCCATCGTGAAGAGCTTGCGCGGGCTATCGACAGGCAAATCGCGCACCTGAAACGGCGAGCGCCCGCCCGGCTTGACCGCTTGCCACGCGAGATACAGCAGATAGAGCGCGCCGCCGAAGCGCAGCGCGTCATAGGCGAACGGGATCGCGATCAGAAGTGCGGTGATGCCGAACGCCGCGCACAGCATGTAGAACACGAAACCGAGCGCCACGCCGCCGAGCGAGATCAGCCCCGCCGTGCGACCCTGGCAGATCGAGCGGGAGATCAGATAGACCATGTTCGGTCCTGGCGTGAGCGCCATCCCGAGCGCGACGAGAGCGAATGCGAGCAGTTGCGGCGTGTGAGGCATCGGACGGCTCCGGCTGAAGAGATCGATGCATCTTCTCGTGCGATACGCCGGGTCGCCAGATACAAATTTCAAGGCGCCCGTCGATACACTTGAGCGAAGCCGAAATACATCTGCAAGGCACCGTCCTGCATGAACCTCAACGCGTCACGATCTGCCTCAACGCATGCCGCCGCTCGCGATAAGGCTTTCGCCGGTCATCCAGCGCGCATCGTCGGATGCGAGGAATACCGCGATCGATGCGATATCGTCCGGCTGGCCGAGGCGTCCGAGCGGCGTTTGCGCGAGCGCTGCCGCATCCAAATCGGAGCCGATGATGCCCGCGCTATGCGTGCCTTCGGTCACCACGACGCCCGGATTGATCGAGTTCACACGGATCTTTCTCGCGCCGAGTTCGCGCGCGAGGACGCCGGTGATCGCATCGACGGCGCCTTTCGTGCCGCTGTACACCGCGCTCGTCGGCGGCGTGATTCGGGTCACGACCGAACTGACGTTGATGATGCTCGAGCCTTCGCCGAGATGCTTCGCTGCGGCCTGCGTCGTCAGAAGCGTGCCGAGAACGTTGATATTGAACTGCTTATGGAAGTGCTCTTCGGTGATCTCTTCGAGCGCTGCGAACTCGTAGACGCCCGAGTTGTTCACGAGGATATCGAGGCGTCCATAGGTTTCGATCGCTGCATTCACGATGCCCTGCGCATCGGCCGCCTTCGACACATCGCCGCCGACGGCGATCGCCTTTCCGTTCGATGCAGTAATGTCCGCGACGACCGCATCCGCGCCCGCCTTGCTGCTCGCATAGTTGACGACGACCGATGCGCCTTCCGCCGCGAGCGCCTTTGCAATCGCCGCACCGATACCTTTGGACGCGCCCGTGACGACCGCCACCTTGCCTGCGAGTTCGCTCATGATCGAATTCCTTGAAAAGATTATTTAATGCCCGGAGTGGCTGGTTGTGCCGGTGGCAAAACCGCCGTGACAGCTCTCAATGTAGACATCTCTTCGAACACGATAAAGCAGCGTAGAGTGAAAAGACTTGCGGGCTCATGCGAATAATCGAACATGGGAGCGTCTTAGTCATGAACACGTCACCACACGACACGCATTTCGCCGGCCATATTCCCGAGCTTTACGATCGCTATCTCGTGCCGATGCTCTTTGCGCCCTGCGCAGGCGATATCGCGCGCCGCGCCGCGGCGCTCGAACCATCGCGCGTACTGGAAACGGCCGCAGGCACCGGCGCGGTCACGCGCGCGCTGGCGCACGCGCTGCCCGCGCATGTCGATATCGTCGCGACCGATCTGAATCAGGCGATGCTCGATCGCGCCGCGATGACGCATATCGGCAGAACGGTGACGTGGCAGCAGGCCAATGCGTTGCAATTGCCTTTCGACGATGCGAGCTTCGATATCGTCGTCTGCCAGTTCGGCGCAATGTTCTTTCCCGACAAGACGGCCGCGTTCGCGCAGGCACTTCGTGTGCTGCGGCCCGGCGGCGCACTTCTCTTCAACGTGTGGGACCGCATCGAAGAGAACGAGTTTGCCGACACGATTACCGCCGCGCTAGGCCGCCTCTTTCCCGCCGATCCGCCGCTTTTCATGAAGCGCACGCCGCACGGCTATTTCGATCGGGACGCGATTTCGCACGACCTCGCAGCCGCGGGCTTCGATGCGAAGCCGCGCTTCGATACGATCACGCAACGCAGCCGCGCATCATCGGCGGACGTGGTCGCCATCGCTTATTGCCAGGGCACGCCGTTGCGCAACGAGATCGAAGCGCGCACCGGCGCGAGTCTGGAAGAGGCGACATCGGCATGTGCCGAAGCCATCGCGGCGCGCTTCGGATCGGGTCCCGTCGCTGGAAAGATTCAGGCGCATGTGATCGTCGTGCAGCGCTAAGGCGTGACGCCGCGGCCCAGCACGCGATCGAGCCATGCGATCAGCGCATCCGGTGCGCATCGCGCGCTTCGAAAGCCGATATGCCCATCCGGCCTCACGGCCCACACCATGCCGTGCTTCGCACCGAATGCATCGGCGAACTCGCCTGCGTTATCGCTCAGCGTTCGATAGTCTTCCCGCGCAGGCTCGAACGACGCCGCGTTCGCCACCTTCGGCGACACGATCGACACCGCGCTCGCCGCCGGGCCGAGCGCTGCGCGCCACGCATCGACGGCCGCATCGAACGCGGCGATGCGGGCTGCATCGGCATCGTCGTCCAAATAGCCGATGAGCGTGTGACGTCCGCGCCCGAGATGATCGTGCAAGCGCTGCGCATGTCCGATGAACGCCTCCACGAGACCGCCGGCCTGCGGCGCGCGATCGCCGGGCGCGGGCAATGCCGCGTCCATGTCGGGACATTCATCCATGACGATCGGACTGCTGCCGCGATAACCCACGAGCAGTTGCGTCTCGCGCATCGCGGGCTTGATTTCGCCGTGCGCGAGGACCGTGTTCAACGCGCGGCTCGTCGATTCGACGACATCGAGCCCGACCGGCCGCCGCTCCGCTTCGTAGCTGTCGAGCAGCGCTTCATGCGCGACGCCGCGCGCCGCCAGCGTGAGCTTCCATGCGAGATTGTGCGCGTCCTGCAAGCCGGTGTTCATGCCCTGCCCGCCGACGGGCGGATGGATATGCGCGGCATCGCCGGCAAGAAACACCCGCCCGCGCGCATAGTGCTGCGCGATCCGATGACTCACGCGATACACCGACGACCAGCGCATCGACGAAAGCCGCGTGCCCTTCGGCAGGATCGGCAGCATGATGCGTTCGATCTCGTTGAAATCGGGCGTGGAATTCAGGCCGTGCCGGGCGGCATCGTCGGGGAGCAGAACCATCGAGAGGCGATAGCGGCGCGCGGAGCCGCGCACCGGCAGCGCGGCGAGCGTGGTCGCCGCCGCGCCGCCCTCGCCCGACACGTTGAAGCGGTACATGCGGCCGCGCGGCAAATCCCAGTCGACATCGACATCGGCGAGCATGAAGGTCTGCGGATACTGATCGCCTTCATAGGCGACGTTCAACTGCCGGCGCACCGTGCTGCGCGCGCCGTCGCAACCGACGAGCCAGCGGCATCGAACGGTACGGCTCTCGCCGCATGCGTCCTGTATGCGCGCGTCGATCACGTCGCCGGATTCGGTGAAATCGACGAGCGTCGCGCCGTATTCGACGTGCCCGCCATTGCGCGCAAGCGCCGCTTCCAGAATGCGCTCGGTCTCGAACTGTGCGAGCGACAGCGCGCCATACGGCAGTCCGGCGCGCGGCACCTCCGCGCTGAACGCGAGCGCGCCGTCCTGAAACGTATCAGCACCCGTGATCCACACACCCGCATCGATCGCGTCGCGCGCGATACCCAGATTCTCGAAAATCTCCAGCGTGCGCGCCGTCACGCCGAGCGCCTTGACGAAGAAGACGCGCTCGTCATGCGCGTCGATCACACGCGCCTTCACGCCATCGCGGCGCAGCTCGGCGGCGAGCATCAAGCCGACGGGGCCCGCGCCGGCAATCAGCACATCGGTCTTATCGAACATGGTGCGATCTCTCCTGAGGAAACCGGCGAATGCCAATGCGCGCGACGTATCTTTTGTCGGCTGTCGTCAGGGAGAATAACCGTTAAGCGCTTGGCTGTGGCACGCGCGTCAGCCGCCAAGCGGCCCCACGCGCAGGCCGATCGCGCAGCCCGCCGCGATGACGGCGAGCACCGTCGCCGCGATCGTCACGTAGACATAGTTTCGTTGCCGCGCGAACACGGCGAGCATCACGACGACGCGCAGCACCGGCAGCAGAATGAACAGCGCGACGCCCGCCGTCAGCGCCTTCGTGCCGATGACCAATCCCGCGCCGGTCAAGACGCACGCGGCCCATGTGCCGCACTGAAAAAAGCGCGCGAGCACCCGATCCATCGAAGCCGGCGTGAAGTCTTTCATCGACCCGCACGCTCCAGAAGATCGATGCCGAATCCTTGCAGGAACATCTGGCACGCGACGAGCAGCAGCATCGACAGAAACAGCAGACGCAGGCGTTCGCTGCGGACTTTCATCAGCACGCGCGCGCCCGCGATTGCACCGATCACCGAGCCGAGCGCAACCGGCCCCGCGATGGCGCTCACGATCTCGCCGCGCAGAAAATAGGCGCTGGCGCTCGCGGCTGCGGTCACACCGATCATGAAGTTCGACGTCGCGGTCGATACCTTGATCGGCAGGCGCAATGCGTTGTCCATCGCCGGAATCTTGAGGATGCCGCTGCCGATGCCGAGCAGCGCGGAAACGACGCCGGCCGCGTACATCAGCGTGAGGCCGGCGGGCACGCGCCGCACTTCATAAGCGACATCCCGGCGCAGCGTGCTGTCCGGATAGCTCGAGTGAAGATCGAGCGCGGCGGCGAGTCCTCGCGATGGAATCGGCCTCGACATGTCGGCGTGCTCTTCGCGGCGACTGAACATCTGCCACGCCGATACGACCAGCACGCCCGCGAAAAGAAAGTTCAGCGCGGCCACAGGGACGATGCCCGCGAGCAGCACGCCCGTCAGCGCGCCGAGCGTCGTGCCGGTTTCGAGCACGAGGGCGAGCCGCACGTTGGTCAGGCCGGCGCGCAGGAAGGCCGCAGCGCCGCCGCACGAACATGCGATCACGGACACGATGCTCGTGCCGATGGCCGCATGCATGTCGATATGAAAGAACATCGTGAGGATGGGCACGATGAACAGCCCGCTCGCCATGCCAAGCATGCCGCCCGCCGCGCTCGCACCCATGCCCGCGCAGAAGAGCCAGAGGGTTGCTTCGAAGCTCATCGAATCGGTCTCGGTGAAGTATCGCACGTCATCAATATAACATGTCATAACAAGTGGAGAAAGCAGCGGACGGATGAAGGCCGATCGTCTCGCGCTATGATTCGCCATCGCACGACAAAAACGACAGCCGAACATGGCCCGACGAAGCAAACAGGAAGACATCCAGGCGGAGACCCCTGACACCACGGAAGATGACACGTCGCCCGGCGGCGGCTCCAGCTATCTCGTGCCGGGCCTCGAACGCGGCTTGCGGATCCTTGCCGAGTTCTCCGCGCGTGAGCCGGTGCTGGGAGCGCCCGAGTTGTCGCGACGCATAGGCATTCCGCGCACGACCACGTTCCGTTTGCTGCAAACGCTCGAAGCGCTCGGCTTTCTCGAACGAGTGAACGGCGACCGCAACTTCCGGCTGGGCGTCGCCGTGCTGCGGCTTGGTTTCGAATACGTGAACTCGCTCGAACTGACCGATCTGGGCACGCCGATTCTGGAGCGTTTGCGCGATGCCACCGGTCTATCGACGCATCTCCTGATCCGCGATCAGCGCGATGTCGTGTTCGTCGCGAAAGCGCAAAGTCATGAGCCGCTGTTCAGCTCGGTGAAGGTGCATGTCGGCACGCGGCTGCCCGCTCATGCGACCGTGCATGGACATGTGCTGATGGGCGATCTTTCGCTCGCCGCCCTCAAGGCGCTCTATCCCGAAGCGCAACTGGAAAAGTACACGGAGCGCACGCCCGCGACCGTCGACGAACTTTTCGAACGCGTGCAGGAGTGCGCGGCGCTCGGCTATGGATTGAGCGAGGCATCGTTCGAGCGCGGGATATCGGTCGTCACCGCACCCGTGCGCGATCATTCCGGCGCGATCGTCGCGGCCGTGACCGCGACGGTGCCGCGCTCGGACATCGGTGCGGAGGATGAGAAGTCGCGACTCGTCGAAATGATCTGCGCTGCTGCGATGGAGCTTTCCACGCGGCTCAACTATCGGCCGGCGCCGGATGATCCCACCGCTGCGCTTGCTTGAATTTCGCTTTTTTTGCCGGATCCCGGTTTCTTTCCGGTTTATTAGCGATTAGCGCCGCCCTCCCCAGGGCAACGCTGATTCCACGAAAAAAGTGCTGTCAGAACGAGTGATGAATACCCGCTAGCACGATGACCTGATTCGCGGTGCTCGACACGCCCGCCGTGAAGAACGCGGCCTTCGCACCGCCGGTCGCGTGCTCGTACAGCGCGTTCACATAGAGTTGCGTCGATTTCGACAACATGTAGATATCGCCGATTTCAAACTGCGTCCAGCGGCCACCCGCGAAGGTCGTCGTGGCCGCGCCGCCGGCAATCCAGTTCCACGCGACCGGCTTGAAAGTCAGCCCCGCATCGTATGACTGGAACGTGTCCGACTGACCGTTCGATTGCAACTTCACGCGCGTATAAAGACCGTGCACCACGAACTTGCCGATCTCATACGACGCGCCCGCGCCCATCACTTCCTGCTTGTCCGCCATGTATGTCGCGGCGGGCTGGCCCTGGAAAGTCGTAAGACCGGTCGTCGCGATTGCCGGCGTGCGATTGTGCTCGTTCGAATAAGTGGCCGCCGCCTTGAACGGACCGTTCGCATACGTGATGCCGAAGCCGTAGTTGCGGCCCGTCGAGAAGTTCGTCGTGTTGCCGAGGCCCATCATTGCGCCGGCGGAAAAGCCGTAGAAATTCGCCGAGCGGAATTTCACCGAGTTGTCGTAGGGCACGACGCCGGTGTCCGCGAGCTGGTCGATGTTGCCCGGATGGAACGCATACCAGCTCGCCGCGAGATACGCGGTGGAGAGGGGCCCGAGCATGTCGAAGCTGAACGGCGTCTGATGACCGAGCGTCAGCGTGCCGACGTTCTCCTGATCCAGCCCGAGATACGCCTGACGATTCCATAGCGTGCCGGCCTTCGCGAAATTGCCGCTGTTGGTATAGAAGCCGTTCTCCAGCTGCGCAACCGTCTTCAGGCCACCACCCAGATCTTCGACGATACGAAAGCCCCAGCGGTCTGGCTGCATGTTGCCCTGCTCCTCCATCCATTTCGGATGGCCGCCGACATTGTTGATATATGCGATGCCGGCATCGAGGCTGCCGTAAAGCGTGACCGTGCTCTGCGCGGCCGCCCCGGTCGCAACCCCGGCTCCGATGAGCCCCGCTGCAATGATGTGCTTCACCCTTCGCTCTCCTAACCGTGTGGTTCAAGGGCGGGCTGTGCCCGCTGTCCCGTTGCGGCTTGTCGCCGTTACTGCGCTTTATCCCGGTTCCCGATGGCCCTGCTTCGCACCGTCCGGGAGGCGTCTTGTTGATCGCCCGTTATGTTCCATATATGGATCAACGTACTGCCTATGGAAAGTATAGTGAGGTTTGCAGCGCCAAAACAATAAATTTTCAGACGACCTCGGGTAGACCCTTAAGGCACGTCGGATGCGTCTCGTTCGTAGCAAAAAGAGCTTACGAATCAATGTCGAACGGACGTTTATACGTCAGATCAGACGTAAGACGAACGCCTGAACGACCAGCAATCTAGTGTTTTCACCTAGATATCCACTTTTTTATTTTCCCGGGCTCAGACCACTCCTATAATGCCCATACACGAACTGATGTTCCTTTAGTGGAACACAGACGAACCAGAGGAAAGGGTGAGAGATGTCTGAACAATGGCGCTGCGCCGGGCATGCCGGCGATCTGTCGGAAGACGCACCGATCGAATTCAAGCTCGACGACGGCGCGGAGATCGGTATCTACAAAGTGGGCGACGAGCTGTATGCGCTCGAGAACATCTGCCCGCACGCATACGCGCTGCTGACGCAGGGTTTCGTCGATGGCGACACCGTCGAATGTCCGCTGCACGAAGCGGTGTTTCACATCCCCACGGGCAAATGCCTGAAAGAGCCCGGCGGCCGCGACCTGAAGACGTATTCGGTGCGCCTCGCCGGCGAGGAAATCCAGATCAAGGTGGCGTGACATGGAAAAAGTCGTGAACTTCAACCCGCATCTCAAGCCGTGGCTCGCGCCGCAGCCGAACAACGTCGCCGGCAAGGGCGTGATCGAGAAGCCGGGTCAGACCGAGAACTTCATCTGGCAAACGCGCAAGGCCGAGCCGACGCAATACGAAAACGACCTCGGCGATGCGCTCGAACGCGTCTTCGAAGCGGGCGCGCTGGAACTGGAGCAAGTGGTCGCGGGCTTGAACAAGGACGGCTTTCGCACGCCGGAAGGGACGACTTGGACCGCCGAGCGCCTCGTCACCGAGCTGCGCACGCTCGCCGATTAAAGAAGGAGCATTCCCATGACGTCCTCTCAGCAGACAACCGTCGCCGTCGATCCCGTTCAGGCTTATCTCGATCGCGGCTTGCGCAATTACTGGTATCCCGTCGCGCCTGGCTGGCAAGTGGCGAACGCGCCCATCGGCCTGACGCGCCTCGGCGATCAGATCGTCCTCTGGCGCGACAACGAAGGCAAAGTGCACGCGCTCGAAGACCGCTGCCCGCATCGCGGCGCGCGCCTGTCGCTCGGCTGGAATCTCGGCGGCAGCGTCGCGTGCTGGTATCACGGCATCGAAGTCGATGGCAGCGGCACCGTGCAGAAAGTGCCCGCCGTGTCGGCATGCCCGCTCGAAGGCCAGAAGTGCGTGAAGTCGTATCCGGTCGAAGAACGCGCGGGCGCGATCTTCCTCTGGTTCGGCGACGACGCCAACAAGGAACCCGCGCCGCTCGTGCTCCCCGAAGAACTCGTCGGCGATGAATACGCGAGCTTCCTCTGCATGTCCCACTGGAAGTGCAATTACCAGTACGCGATCGACAACGTGATGGACCCGATGCACGGCGCTTATCTGCACGCGACATCGCACTCGATGGCCGAAGGCGACAAGCAGGCCGACATGCGCGTGCGCAAGACCGAAACCGGCCTCATGTTCGAGAAGGTGAATCAGCGCGACGTGAACTTCGACTGGGTCGAGCTGGGCGAAACCGGCTGCCTGTGGATGCGCCTCGCGATTCCGTACAAGAAGAAGTTCGGTCCGGGCGGCAACTTCGGGATCATCGGCTTCGCCACGCCCGTCGATGAAGACAACTGCCAGGTCTATTTCTGGCGCACGCGCAAGGTCTCGGGATGGCAACGCGATGCGTGGCGTTTCCTGTATCGCAATCGTCTCGAAGGCCTGCACTGGGCCGTGCTGGAACAAGACCGCTACGTGCTCGAAAGCCTCGCGCCGAACGCGCGCGATCACGAGTTCCTCTATCAGCACGATGTCGGCATGACGCGTGTGCGCCGCATGCTGAAGCAACGTGCGCAGCAGCATCTCGCCGCCCTCGACGCGCTTGCGAAGAACACGGAGCACGTTCATGCGTGATGCGCTCGACGGCCGCCGCGTGCTGGTCACAGGCGGCGCTCGCGGACTCGGCGCGGCGTTCGTCCGGGCGCTCGTTGAGCGCGGCGCGCACGTCGCATTCGGCGATGTGCTGCATGCGGAAGGCGAGGCGCTCGCGCGTGAACTGCCCGAAGCGCACTTCTTCCCGCTCGATCTGAATGAGCCGCAGAGCATCTCCGCATTCGTCGATGCAAGCGTGAAAGCGCTGGGCGGCCTCGACGGCCTCATCAACAACGCCGCGATCACGAACTCGGGCGGCAAGTCCGCCGATGAACTCACGCCGCAAACGTGGGACGCCGTGATGAACGTCAACGTGCGCGGGTCGTGGCTCATGAGCGTCGCGTGCCTGCCGCATCTGAAGGCATCGGGGCGCGGCGCGATCGTGAACATCGCATCGGATACGGCGTTGTGGGGCGCGCCGAAGCTGCTCGCCTACGTCGCGAGCAAGGGCGCCGTGATCGCGATGACGCGTTCGCTCGCCCGCGAGTTCGGCACGAGCAACGTGACCGTCAACGCGATCGCGCCCGGCCTCACCGAAGTGGAAGCCACCGCCTACGTGCCCGCCGAGCGCCACGAGTACTACCTCAAAGGCCGCGCACTGACGCGCGCGCAAACGTCCGACGACGTGAACGGCCCCGTGCTGTTCCTGCTCTCGGATGCGGCGCGCTTCGTGACGGGCCAGTTGCTGCCGGTCAACGGCGGCTTCGTGATGAATTGATTCGCT
The DNA here is from genome assembly GCF_023631365.1 of Caballeronia sp. INML2. Lineage (NCBI taxonomy): Bacteria > Pseudomonadati > Pseudomonadota > Betaproteobacteria > Burkholderiales > Burkholderiaceae > Caballeronia > Caballeronia sp. INML2. Next base: position 30,293 of record NZ_JALQDH010000082.1, read on the forward strand.
CTATACAGAACCTGGAGAAAGCAATGGCAGATGCCGACATCGAACGTAAATCGTGGGATCAGCCCGCCGACGCGAGCTTCGAGCAATGGATGAACTCGCGCGTCGCGCGGCTCGAGACGCGCCGCTACGACTGGGACGCGCTCAAGTTCCAGGCCGATTACGACCCGAAGTATCGCCGCGCGCAGATGCGCTATGTGGGCACGGGCGGCACGGGCGTCGCGAAGGACATGAACACCGTCCCCGCAGGCAGCTTCACGTTTTCGACGATGGTCATTCCCGCCGGCAACATCGGGCCGAGCCATATTCATATCGACGTCGAAGAGATTTTCTTCGTGCTGCGCGGAAAGATGAAGGTGATCTGCGAGAAGGACGGACAGACGTGGGAAGCCGTGCTCGGCGAGCGCGATCTCATCTCCGTGCCGCCTGGCGTGTATCGCACGGAAATCAACATCGGCGACGAAGACGCGCTGATGTGCGTGATGCTCGGCGCGTCGAAGCCCATCACGCCGACGTATCCGCCCGATTCGCCCTTGGCCAAGCTGAAGCGCTGAGACTGCGATGAACATCGAGACGCTCGCGCGTTTTCCGGACATGCACATCGATACCGCTCAGGGCATCACGGGTTATCGCGAGGCAGGTGCGTCGCATCTGCGCACCCTGCCCGTCGTGCTGCTGCACGGGATCGGCTCCGGTGCGGCGTCGTGGGTTCGGCAACTCGACGCGCTCGGCGCGACGCGTCGCGTGCTCGCGTGGGATGCGCCGGGTTATGGCGTGTCCACTCGCGTCGCGAATGAATCGCCGGTTGCGGCCGATTATGCGCACGCGTTGTCCGCGTGGCTCGATGCGCTCGGCGTGAATCGCTGCGTGCTCGTCGGCCATTCGCTCGGCGCGATCATCGCGGGTTCGTTCGCTGCACATGCGCCGGAGCGTGTGGCGGGCTTGCTGCTGATTTCGCCCGCTGCAGGTTACGGCGCGGCCTCGAAGCAAGTGCGTGAATCGAAGCGCGATGCACGTTTGAAGATGCTCGACGAACTCGGCGCGCAAGGACTCGCACGCGAGCGCAGCGCGAACATGGTTTCGCAATATGCCGATGACACCGCGCGCGAATGGGTCCGCTGGAACATGGCGCGCATCGTCCCCGAAGGCTACGCGCAAGCGACGCATCTGCTCGCGAACGCGGACCTCGCAGCGGATATCGCGCGCTTTCATGGACGCATCGCGGTGGCAGTGGGCGCGGACGACGCGATCACGCCGCCCGCTGCGTGCGCGCCGATCGCGCAGGCCGCGCACGTCGGCCTGCAGGTCATTCCGCGTGCCGGCCACGCGGGTTATGTCGAATCCCCCGCCGTCCATACCGCGCTGATCGACTCGTTTTGCCAGGGCATCGAATGTCACATTAAAGACGGAGTACCGCAATGACATCCATTGCCACGGAAGAAGCCGATAAAGGCGAACCGACTTACATCGTGCCGGGGCTCGAACGCGGACTGAAGATCCTCACCGAGTTCTCGCCGCGCGAGCCCGTGCTCGGCGCGCCGGAACTGTCGCGGCGCCTCGGCATTCCGCGCACGACGGTGTTCCGGCTGCTTCAGACGCTCGAATCGCTCGGCTTTCTGGAGCGCGCGGACAAGGACCGCAACTACCGCCTGGGCGTGGCCGTATTGCGCCTCGGCTTCGAATACCTGAGCTCGCTCGAACTGACCGATCTGGGCCTGCCGATCATCGAGGCGCTGCGCGATGCGACCGGTCTCACGAGTCACATCCTGATTCGCGATGGCCGCGATGTCGTCTTCGTCGCCAAGGCGCAGAGTCACGCGCCGATCTTCAGCTCGGTGAAGGTGAACGTCGGCACGCGCCTGCCCGCGCATGCGACGACGCACGGTCACGTTCTGATGGGCGATCTGTCGCTCGATGAATTGCGCGCGCTGTATCCCGAACAGCATCTCGAGCGCTTCACGAAGTCGACGCCCGAAACCGTGGAAGAGCTGTTCGAGCGCGTGAAGGAAGACGCCGAACGCGGCTACGCGACGAGCCAATCGTCGTTCGAGCGCGGCATTTCGGTCGTCACCGCGCCGGTTCGCAACGACACGGGACGCATCGTCGCCGTCATCACGACAACGATCCCGCGTCCGGAAATCGATGCCGCATTGCTCGAAAGCGGCCTCATCGACAAGGTACGCGAAGCCGCCGATGCGCTCTCGCTGCGTCTCAACTATCGCCCGGCCGCGCGCGCAAGTGCATCGAGCCGATACATGAAGTCTCTGGGGTTGCAATGATTCAGATCGATCTTTCAGGGCAGGTCGCCGTTGTCACCGGCGGTTCGTCGGGCATCGGCTTCGCGACGGCGCGCCTGTTTTTGCAGGCGGGCGCATCGGTCGCCATTTGCGGACGCGACGCCGAACGCCTCGAAGCCGCGCAAGCCGCGCTCGCGACAGAATTCCCGCAGGCGCAATTGCTCGCTGCACGTTGCAATGTGCTCGATGAGAACCACGTGAACGCCTTCGCCTCACGCATCGAGGCGCGTTTCGGCCGCGTCGACATGCTCGTGAACAACGCGGGACAAGGCCGCGTGTCCACCTTCGCCGATACGGCCGACGACGCCTGGCGCGACGAACTGGAGCTGAAGTACTTCAGCATCATCCGCCCGACGCGCGCCTTTCTGCCGATGCTCAAAGACGCGCCCGCGCCCGCGATCGTCTGCGTGAATTCGCTGCTCGCGTTGCAGCCGGAACCGCACATGGTCGCGACCTCGTCGGCGCGCGCAGGCGTGCTGAGCCTCGTGAAGTCGCTCGCGACGGAACTCGCGCCGCAACGCATCCGCGTGAATTCGATTCTGATCGGCATCGTCGAATCGGGGCAGTGGAAGCGGCGTTACCAGGATTATCTCCAGCAAGCACAAGACCCGCGCCAGAGCTGGCAGGAATGGACGGGCGAGCTCGCGCGCAAGAAAAACATTCCGCTCGGCCGCTTCGGCCTGCCCGAAGAAGCGGCTCAGGCGCTCTTCTATCTCGCAACAACGCTGTCGTCCTACACGACCGGCAGCCATATCGATGTTTCCGGAGGCTTTGCTCGTCATGTCTGAAAAAACCACGGTCGGCGAACTGATCGCCGCGTTTCTCGAACAATGCGGCGTGCGCACGGCGTTCGGCGTGATCTCAATTCACAACATGCCGATTCTCGATGCGATCGGCCGCCGCGGCAATATCCGCTATGTGGGCGCACGCGGCGAAGCGGGCGCGTTGAACATGGCCGACGGCCTCGCGCGTGTCTCGGGCGAACTGGGCGTCGCATTCACGTCGACGGGCACCGCCGCCGGCAACGCGGCCGGCGCAATGGTCGAAGCCCTGACCGCGGGCACGGCGCTGCTCCACATCACGGGGCAGATCGAAACCGAATATCTCGATCGGGATCTCGCGTATATCCACGAAGCGCCCGATCAACTGACGATGCTGCAATCCATCTCGAAGGCCGCGTTCCGCGTGCGCACGGTCGAAACTGCACTGCCGACGATCCGCGAAGCCGTGCGCGTCGCGCTGACTGCGCCGGCCGGTCCGGTGAGCGTCGAGATTCCGATCGACATCCAGGCCGCCGCAATCGAATGGCCCGCCGATCTGGCCGCGCCGCACGTCGGCACGCTCACGCACGACAGCCTGCGCGTGAAGCAGCTCGCCGATGCGTTGACGAACGCCAGGCGCCCGCTGCTGTGGCTCGGCGGCGGCACGCGTCATGCGCGCAGCGCGGTCGAGCGGCTGGTCAAGCTCGGCTTCGGCGTGGTGACGAGCGTGCAGGGGCGCGGCGTGCTGCCCGAAGATCATCCGGCGACGCTCGGCGCGTTCAACGTGCATCCGTCGGTCGAAGCGTTCTACAAGACGTGCGATGCGCTCGTCGTCGTCGGCTCCCGTCTGCGGGGCAACGAAACGCTGAAGTACAAGCTCGCGCTGCCGCAACCGCTCTATCGCATCGACGCCGATGCGCTCGCCGACAGCCGCGGCTATCGCAACGAACTGTTCGTGCATGGCGATGCATCGCGCGTGCTGGACGAACTCGCGACGCTGCTCGAAGGCCGCATCCGTGTCGATCCGGCGTTCGCGGGCGATCTCGCCGCCGCGCGCGAAACGGCGGTCGCGGAAGTATCGAAGGGGCTGGGACCGTACAAGCGCCTCGTCGATTCCCTGCAACGCGCGGTCGGCCGCGATTACAACTGGGTGCGCGACGTCACGATCTCGAACAGCACGTGGGGCAATCGCCTGCTCAAGATCTTCAATCCGCGCGCGGGCGTGCATGCGCTCGGCGGCGGCATCGGCCAGGGCATGCAGATGGCGATCGGCGCGGCGCTTTCGGGCGCGGCGAAAAAGACCGTCGCGCTCGTCGGCGATGGCGGCCTCATGGTCAATGTCGGCGAACTCGCCACGGCCGTGCAGGAAAAAGCCAACGTGATGATCGTGCTGATGAACGATCAATGCTATGGCGTCATCCGCAACATTCAGGACGCGCAGTACGGCGGACGCCGCATGTTCGTCGATCTGCATCAGCCGGATTTCGCGCAGTTCTGCGCGAGCCTCGGACTCACGCATCGCCGCATCACGTCGCTCGATCAGGCCGATGACATCGTGCGCGAAGGGCTCGCCATCGACGGTCCGGTGCTCGTCGAAGTGGACATGCTGTCGGTCGGCTCGTTCGCGACCGCGTTCGCCGGCCCGCCGGTGAAGAGGGAAGAACCGAAGGAGCCGGAATATGCGTGATCCACGTCACGCGCCGCATGCGCTCGATATCGCGATGATCGGCTTCGGCGCGATCGGCTCGGCGGTGTTTCAGGCGCTCGAAAACGATCCGCTCGTGCGCATCTCGCATGTCATCGTGCCGCAGCGCGATCGCGCGCACGTGCGCTCGGTGCTCGGCGACCGGGTCGATGTCGTCTCGCACGTCGAGTCGCTCGCGAGCCATCCCGAGTTCGCGCTCGAATGCGCGGGACACGCGGCGCTCGTCGATCACGTCGTGCCGCTTTTGAAGTCGGGCACGGATTGCGCGGTCGCGTCGATCGGCGCGCTGTCCGAAGCCGGCCTGCTCGATGCGCTCTCCCGCGCCGCCGATGAAGGCGCGGCCACGATCACGCTGTTGTCGGGCGCGATCGGCGGCGTCGATGCGCTCGCCGCCGCGAAGGAAGGCGGCCTCGACGACGTGCAGTACACCGGCCGCAAACCGCCGCTCGGCTGGCTCGGCACGCCCGCCGAAAGCGTGTGCGATCTGAAGTCGCTGACCGCGGAACAGGTCATTTTCGAAGGGACCGCGCGCGACGCCGCACGGCTCTATCCGAAGAATGCGAACGTCGCGGCGACCATCGCGCTAGCCGGCCTCGGCCTCGACGGCACGCGCGTGAGACTGATCGCCGATCCGGCTGTCGAGCGCAACGTGCATCGCATCGTCGCGCGCGGCGCGTTCGGCGAGATGTCGCTCGAAATGTGCGGCAAGCCGCTGCCGTCGAATCCCAAGACATCCGCGCTCACCGCGTTCAGCGCGATCCGTGCGTTGCGCAATCGCGCCGCGCGCTGCGTCATCTGAAGGAGTTTTGAACGATGAATCATCCCGACACTTCGCTCGTGAGCTCCGGCGATATCTTTCTCGGCGGCGAATGGCGCAAAGGACGCGGCAATCCGTACGCGAGCATCTATCCCGCCGATCAGACCGTCAACACGGAAATCAGCACGGCGAATGCCGACGATGCGCGCGAAGCCGTCGAGATCGCGGATCGCGCCTGGAGGAAGGCGGACTGGGCCGGCCTGAAGCCGCATCAGCGGGCGGCCGTTCTGCATCGCATCGCCGGCCTGATCGAAGCGCGTCACGAAGCGCTCGCGCACTTGCAGCGGCGCGACAACGGCAAGCCGGTCAGCGAAACGCGCGCCCTCGTCACGAGCGCGGCGAACACGTTCCGCTACTTCGCGTCGTGCCTCGAAACGCTCGAAGAAGAACTCACCCCCTCGCGCGGCGACTATCTGACGATGAGCGTGCACGAGCCGCTCGGCGTCGTCGCGGCGATCACGCCGTGGAATTCGCCGATCGCTTCCGACGCGCAGAAGCTCGCGCCCGCGCTCGCCGCCGGCAACGCCGTCGTGCTGAAGCCCGCCGAAGTGACGCCGCTCGCGTCGCTGGCGCTTGCGCGCATCTGCGAGGAAGCGGGGGTGCCCAAGGGCGTCGTCAGTGTGTTGCCGGGCAAGGGCTCCGTGATCGGCGATGCACTCGTGCGCCATCCGCTCGTGAAGAAAGTCGCGTTCACGGGCGGCACGGAAGTCGGCCGCGGCATCGCGCGGCTCGCCGCGGAAAAGCTGATGCCCGTATCGCTCGAACTCGGCGGCAAGTCGCCGACCATCGTCTGCGCCGATGCCGATCTCGATCACGCGGTCAATGGCGTGCTGTACGGCATCTTCAGTTCGTCGGGCGAATCGTGCATCGCGGGTTCGCGGCTTTTCGTCGAACGCAAGGTGTATGGCGAATTCATGGCGCGGCTCGTCGATGGCGCGCGCAAGCTGCGCGTCGGCGACCCGGCGCGCGAGAACACGCAGATGGGCCCGCTCATCACGGGGCAGCATCGCGACAGCATCGAGCGCTTCGTCGCGCTCGGTCTGGAAGATGGCGGCACGCTCCTGTGCGGCGGCGAACGCCCGACGGGCGATGGCCGCGAAAAAGGCTTCTTCTACCTGCCGACGATCATCGAAGGTCTCACGAACGACGCGCGCATGTGTCAGGAGGAGATCTTCGGACCAGTGCTCGCCGCCCTGCCCTTCGACGACGAAGCCGCGCTTCTCGAACAGGCGAACGACAGCGTGTTCGGCCTCGCGGCAGGCATCTGGACGCGCGACTACAAGCGTGCATGGAACATGGCGCGTGCATTGAACGCCGGCACGGTCTGGATCAACACCTACAAGCAGTTTTCCATTTCGACGCCCTTCGGCGGCTGGAAAGACAGCGGCATGGGACGCGAGAAAGGCCGCCTGGGCCTGCGCGAATACATGCAGCAGAAGAGTCTCTACTGGGGCTTGAACGACGCCCCGCTGCCGTGGGCGAACTGAAGGAGTTGCCATGACGATTCTTGGCATTGAACGCATCACTTACGGCGTGACGGACCTCGACACCTGCCGGCGCTTCTTCGCCGACTGGGGCCTGAAGGAAGTCGCGCATGATGAAACCCGCGCGCGTTTCGAAACCCTGAACGGCTGCGAAGTGCTGCTCGCGCTTGCCGATGACCCCGCGCTTGCGCCCGCCTTCGAAGCGGGTCCGACGCTGCGCGAAGTCACGTGGGCCGTCGCGACGCGCGAAGAACTCGACGCACTGCGCCAACGCTTCGCGGGCCAGCCCGGCCACTTCGAAGCGGATGACGCAATTGGCTGCATCGACCCGAACGGCATGGCGATACGCGTCGAAGTCACGAAGAAACGCGACATCGACGTGAAGGGCTCGCCCTCGAACGTGTGGGGACAAACCTTGCGCGTCGATACGCCGAGTCCTGTCTACGAGCGCGCGGAGCCGGTGGAAGTGGGGCATGTCGTGTTCTTCACGAACTGCGTCGCGGAGCAGGAGAAGTTCTATCACGAACTGCTCGGCTTCGAGACCTCGGATCGTTATCCGGGCCGCGGCGCGTTCATGCGCTGCGCGCCGCACGGCGGTCATCACGATCTGTTTCTTCTGCAATTGCCCGATGGCAAGCGCGGCCTGAATCACGTCGCGTTCACCGTGCGCGATATCCACGAGGTCTTCGGCGGCGGCCTGCACATCAGCCGCTGCGGCTGGACGACGCAGCTCGGGCCGGGACGTCATCCGGTTTCGTCGGCGTATTTCTGGTACTTCAAGAATCCGGCGGGCGGTCTCATCGAGTATTACGCCGATGAAGACGTACTCACGCCCGAATGGCAACCGCGCGATTTCGAGCCTGGCCCGACCGTGTTCGCGGAGTGGGCCGTCGATGGCGGTCTCGACGGCAACACGCGCCGCCAGAAAGACGCGAAGGCGCCGGAAGGCAAGTTCATGACGGAGCGCAAAAATGGCTGATCTCCAAACGGTCGTGGTGATCGGCGGCGGCCAGGCGGCGGGATGGATCGTGAAGACGCTGCGCAAGGAAGGCTTCGATGGCCGCCTCGTGATGATCGCCGACGAGATTCATCTTCCCTATGAGCGGCCGCCGCTGTCGAAGGCCGTGCTCGCAGGCGATGCCGATATCGACACCGTGCGGCTCGTCGATCACGACGCGTTCGCCGCACTGAACGTCGAAGCGTGGCAGCCGGAATGCGCGGAATCGATCGATCGCGACGCGCGCATCGTGCGCACCGCGAGCGGACGCGAAGTGCACTACGACCGCCTCGTCATCGCGACCGGCGGGGCGGCGCGGCGGCTGCCGGCCTCGCTCGTGCAGACCTCGCATCTCGCCTATCTGCGCACGCTCGACGATGCAATGCTCATCGGCAAGCGCCTGCGCGAAAGCCATAGCAAGCGCTTGCTCGTGATCGGCGGCGGATGGATCGGCCTGGAAGTCGCGGCGACTGCGAAGAAGCTCGGCGTCGATGTCACGGTCGTCGAAGGCGCGCCGCGTCTGTGCGGACGTTCCGTGCCTGAAAGCGTGTCTGATTTCCTGTTGAAGCTGCATCGCGATAACGGCGTCGATGTGCGGCTGAATGCATCGCTCGTGTCGCTCGACGACTATGGCGACGGCGTGCGCGCGCAACTCGCCGACGGCACGACCGTAGAGGCCGATTTCGCGGTCGCGGGCATCGGACTGAAGCCGCATACGGGAATCGCGGAGCGCGCGGGCATCGACGTGAACGACGGCATCGTCGTCGATGAATTCGGTGCGACGAACGATGCGCACGTGTTCGCGTGCGGCGATGTCGCCAATCATCCGAACGCGTGGCTCAAGCGCCGCGTGCGCCTCGAATCGTGGGCGAACGCGCAGAACCAGGCAATCGCGACGGCGCGCGCGGTGCTCGGCGTGCGCACGCCGTATGCCGAGATTCCGTGGTTCTGGTCGGATCAGTACGACGTGAACCTGCAGATTCTCGGCGACGTTCCGCCGGGCGCCGTGCCCATCGTGCGCGGCGATCTGGACGCGCGTCGCGCATCGCTGTTCTTCTTGGATGGCGATGCATTGCGCGGCGTGATCGCGATCAACGCGACGCGCGATCTGAAGGTCGCGAAGAAATGGATGAGCCAGGGGCGCGCGGTCGATATCGCGGCGCTCGCGGACACGGCGAAGGCACTCGCATAACACACGGACGGGAGCAGGCATGAGGAGCATGGGCAATACGGCGGTTCAACACGGCGGCACCGCCACGACAGTCGCCGACGCGGCCACTGCCGCTCACGCGGTCACGAAGGGATCGATCATCGCGCGCATCGAGCGCCTGCCCGCCAACGCGATGCAGGTGCGCGCACGTATTCTGATCGGCGCGGCAACTTTCTTCGATGGGTTCGATGTCATCGTCATCGCGGCGACGCTGCCGCTGCTCATCCAGAAGTGGGGGCTGACGCCGGGGCAGGTCGGCTTTCTGATCGCGTCGGGATCGATCGGGCAACTGATCGGCGCGTTCCTGTTCCCGTCGCTCGCGGAACGTTATGGACGCGTGCGTTCCATCGCGTGGAGCTCGGGCATCATCGGCCTGACGAGCATCGCGTGCGGTTTCGCGCCTTCGTTCGCGGTATTCGTCGCGTTGCGGATCGTGCAGGGACTCGGGCTTGGCGGCGAATTGCCCGTCGCGGCGACTTACATCAACGAGATCACGCGTGCCCATGGGCGCGGCCGTTTCGTGCTGCTCTACGAGATCGTGTTCCCGATCGGCCTGCTCGCATCGAACGCGCTCGGCGCATGGGTCGTGCCGCGCTTCGGCTGGGAAGCGATGTACTTCATCGGAGGCGGGCCGCTCGTGCTCTTCTTCCTGCTGCGCGCGCTGGTGCCGGAATCGCCGCGCTGGCTCGGCGAACGCGGCCGCATGAGCGAAGCCGGCGACGCGCTCTGCGCGTTCGAAGCCACCGTGAAGCAGCCGCTGCCGCCGCTCGGCAATCTCGCCGATTTCGAAGCGATGGCGAACCGTCATCCGAAGCGCCGCCGCCTGGATCTGATCGGACCGGCGTATCTCAAGCGCACGATCGCGGTCGCGCTCTTGTGGATGACGTGCGGCGTGCTCCAGTACGGCCTCTCGACGTGGCTGCCGACGATCTACAAGACCGTCTATCACGCGCCGTTGCAACTCGCGCTGAATCTGGCGGTGGCGGCTTCCGTGCTCGGCGTGATCGGCTCGCTGACGTGCGCGCTGATCGTAGACAAGGTCGGGCGCAAGCCGGTCATCAACTGGTCATTCGTGTTGTGCGCGGTGTCGCTCGTGTTCGCGGGCGTGTTCGTCACGCAGTCGGTGTATGTGGTCGCAACCTTCTGCGCCCTCGCGCTCGGCTTCATGGCATGCGGCTTCATCACCGCTTATGTGTATACGCCCGAGCTTTATCCGACGAGCATCCGCGCGTTCGGATGCGGCCTCGGCGGTGCATGGCTCAAGATCGCGGCGATCTTCGCGCCGGCGCTCGTCGGCAAGACGCTGATGGGCGGGAACATGAATGTCGCGTTCTATGCGCTCGCTGTCGTGCCGCTCGTCGCGGCGGTCGCGGTGCATTACATGGGCATCGAAACGAAGGGCAAGGTGCTGGAGCAGCTTGAAGTGTGATGCTTTGCTGTTCAGGGCCGGCGCTTTGTATCGCCGGTCCTGAACTTGGCGCTACTGGAATTTGACGGGGACGGGCCGCGTCAGCAGATCGACATAGAACTTGAAGAATCGATCGTTGTCGTAGCGCGTCACGTAGGTGATCTTCAGCGGCGACGCACCGGCCTGCGGCGCGTCCGGATACACCTTCACATGTCCCTGATCCTCGCCGGGCGTCGTGTCGATGTCGAGATACGCGCTTTGCGTCTGCGTCGCGTAAGTCGGATCGAGGAAATAACCAATCGTCAGCGTGTCGTAGATATCGGTGTTCGTCGAGAATGCGCCCGCGTTCGCAATCGCGTAGACCTTCGTCACCGCTGTCTGTCCCGTCGGCGGATTGACGATCTGGTTGTAGACCGATTCGGTGAGCGGCACGGTGTTGGTCACGTCGAGAGGAATCACTCTCTGCGGGATCGTCGTCTGCAAAAGCGTCCGTACCGCGACGGGATCGAACCACCAGTTCAGTTCGCCCACCGCGTTCGCGTTGCCCGGCACGTTCATCGCGCCGCCCATGTAGACGATTCCCTTGATGAGCGGAACGATCTGCGGTGCTTTGCGCACGGCGGTCGCGAGATTGGTCGGCGGCCCGACTTCGATGATCGTCACCTGGTTCGGATAGCGCTTGACCGTATCGACGATGAAGTCGGCGGCGCTCTGGCTTTGCAGCTTGGCCGATGTTGCGAAGCCGTCCGGCGGCGCGCTCAGTTGCGACTGGCTGGTCGGCTCGGGACGCATCCATGCGCCGAAGTAGCCGTTCGGATTCGCGGCCTGCTGCGCGCGAATGCTCGCGACATCGTATTGCAGCGGATAATTCGCGCCGGCATAGACGCCGACCTTGTCCTGCACGCCCATGCGCTCGACCGCCTTCAGTGCGTCGGCTTCTTCCTGCAGCAGCCAGTCGTTGCCGGTCACGACGCACAGGCCGAGCAGATTGACCTTGCCCTCGCCCATCAGTTGCGTCGACATGGCGAAGAGCTGGCCGTCGTCGCCCATCGTATTGAAGTCCGAATCGATGATGATCTTCGGCGCGCTGGAAAAGGCGGGTTGATTGTCGTCGTCGGAGCCGCCGCAACTGGCGAGCATGGAGGTGATGACAACAGGAAAGATCAGGAATGCCGCGCTGCAACGTCGCATGATGTCGTCTCCCGAATCGAATTGTGTAGTCGGTGCGCCGTTGCATGGCGCAAGTCATTCTACGATCGATCGGAAGCGCGCGTCGGACGGCCCTGAAACGACGACGCCGGGACGGCCCATGAGCCGTCCCGGCGTTTCACACGATGCGCTATCGCGAGAATCAGCTCTTCGCCTTGGGCATCTGCGAAACCAGCGACAAGCCGATGTCCATGCCTTCCACCTGGAAGTGCGGCACGATGAAGAGCTTGATGCGGAAGAAGCCGGGGTTGTCCTCGATGTCCTCGACCATCACCTTCGCCTCACGCAGCGGATGCGACGCCTGCAACTCGTCGCCCGGATCCTTCATCTCGGTGACGAGGCTCTTGATCCAGTTGTTCAGTTCGAGTTCGAGCAGACGCCGGTCCTTCGTCGTACCGATGTTCTCGCGCTGAATCAGCTTCAGATAATGCGCGATGCGCGAGAGCAGGAAAATGTACGGCAGGCGCGCATTGATCCGGCTGTTCGCGGTCGCTTCCTTGGTCTCATACAGCGCGGGCTTTTGCGTCGAGTTGGCCGAGAAGAAGCACGCGAAATCGTGGTTCTTGTAGAACGAGAGCGGAATGAAGCCGAGATTCGCAAATTCGAATTCACGCGTTTCGGGAATCAGCACTTCGGTCGGGATCTTCGGCTGCACGCCGGTGCCGAGATCGTACAGGTGCACCGGCAGATCCTCGACCTTGCCGCCTGCCTGCGGACCGCGGATCTGCACGCACCAGCCGTTGTTCACGAAGCTGCGCGTCATGTTCGCCGCGAACGCGAAAGACGCGTTCACCCACAGATAACGATCGTGGTCCGGACCCTTCACCTGCTCTTCGTAGTTGAAGGCGCGCACAGGCGTGGTGTCCTTGCCGTACGGCAGGCGGCCGAGCACGCGCGGCATCACGAGGCCGACGTAGCGTGCGTCGTCCGTGTCGCGGAAGCTCTTCCACTTGATGTACTCGGCACGGTCGAAGTAGTTGCCGATGTCCTGAATCGCCGCGACTTCTTCCATCGATTTCTTGCCGAAGAAGGCCGCACCCACCGCACCGATGAACGGCATGTGCGCCGCCGCCGCCACCTTCGAGATATTGCGCAGCAAGGCCACGTCCTGCGGCGAGTTGGCGAATTCGAAGTCGCTGACGAGCGCGCTGATCGGCTGGCCGCCCGGCGTATCGTATTCCTCGATGTAGGTCAGGCGATACAGGCCGCTCTGAATCAGTTCCGGCGCGTCGTCGAAGTCGCGGATCAGCGCGTCCTTCGACACGTCCAGCACTTCGATGCGCGCGTTCTTGCGGAAATCCGTGCGCGACACGAGCATCTTCAGGCCACGCCAGCGGCCTTCCAGCGCCTGAAACTCAGGGTTGTGCATCACCGAATCGAGCTGTTTGCTGATCTGGCGGTCCAACTGCCCGATGAAGAAATCGAGCAGCGACTTGTCGAGACGGTCCACGGGCTTGCTCGTCTGCGCGACGAGGTCGAGGAACGCGCCCATGCCGCGCGCGAGGCGCTCGTCGGCCGACGCTTCGGAAAGCATGTCGTTGTCGCGAAATGCCTCGAGCGGACGCGCCTGTTGCACCGGGCTCAGGTTGATCTTGTTGCACAGCGATGCATAGACGCTGTCGCCATACGACTCTTGCGGAGCGTCGAGCACGACGGATTCGCCTGCGGCGCTTGCGCGGACTTCTTTCTTACTCATCGATTGTCCTGTCTGGGAAGCTTGTCGGTTGAAGGCTGAAGGGGCTCAGGCGTGGCCTTCGGGCTGCGTCGCCGCCGTCGCGATCTGCGAGAGCTCGCCGCGCAGCTTGTCGGAGAGTTCCTTGTTCTTCAGGATCTTTTCGAACTCGCGACGGAACGTACCGTTGTCCAGCAAATTCGATTTCAGATCGCGCAGCAGATTACGCACGGCGAGCAGCGCCTGCAGTTCCGGGATCTGCCGGGCCACCTGCTCCGGCTCGAAGTCCTTCATCGAGCGGAAGGAGAGGTTCACCGGCATGTCGGAGCCGTCGTTCGCGAGCGTGTTTTCGGTGGCGAATTTCAGGTCCGGCGCGTAGTCCGCCAGAACCGCGTCGAAGTTGTTCTTGTCGATATTGACCTTCTTGCGCTCGGAAAGCGGCGCCTGCTCGCGTCCCGCGCTGAAGTCGCCCGCGACGAGCAGCTTGAGCGGCAATTCGACCTTTTTTTGAGCGCCGCCGGTATGCAGATCCAGCGTGATCGAAACACGGCTCTTGGGAATCTCCCTCTGAAAGCTATCCATCAATAATCCTTATCAAATAGATGACATGCATCTCAATATAGAGAAAGCGGGACCGCAGTTTTTGGGGCTGCCCGACCGAGCGAAGCAAACCCAGTCTACGAATTTGACTGTTCGAACGTCATTAGGGTCCTATTAGAACAGGTTTCACATCATTAAAAAAGTATCGTCATCTTGACAGTATGTTCTGCAAAGCAGATGCGCAGAACCCGCTCATGACGTTGATCGAGAAAGGATTTCCAGGCGCTTCTTCTGGCGCTCCCTCGAATTCGCAAGTCGCGGCGTACCTCCGGTGCCGACACTAATTGACATTTCACACTCGAACGCAACCCATCTTGAAAATAAGCCGTATGCAGGATGACATGTGGCAAGTTGTTGTTATCAAGCGATTTCATATTCCCTGATCGGCAATCAAGGTTTTTTAACGAGTAGGTATACGAATTAAATGGTGGAATATAGAATCCCCTCCCCGATATAGACGAATAGCCTCACCCAAATACACATATGCGGATCGATAAACCGCTCTGGCACGAAGGCCTGATTCTCACGCAGCAGCATTTTCAGCAGCAGGAGCGGTGGACGGAATTCGCCTTGCGCCAGTTCACGACGGCCGCGCTCGCGCAACCTTGGGGAACGCTCGACGTCGAGGTAGACGAAGACGCACTCGCAGCCGGCCGCTTCAAGCTGTCGCGGCTCAGGCTGCGTTTTCCCGACGGCACGCCCATCGACACGTCGCTCGCGCAGGCGCTGCCGCCCGCGCGCGATCTCACGCAAGGCGTGAGCGCCGAACGGCAAAGTGTGACCGTGCTGGCCGCGCTCGCTTTGCCCGACGCCAATGGCAACAACTGCCGCATGGACGAAACGGCGCTCACGCGGCCGCGCCGCGCCTATCGCGAATTCGTCAAGGTGGTCGACCTGAACGGGACGGACGAAACCGAGATCGCCGCGGAGCGGCACGCCGTGCGCCTGCTTCTCGACTTCGAGCCACATGCCGATGACACCGTTTGCGCCATCGCGCGCCTGACGCGTTCGACGAGCGGACAGTTCCAGCTCGACCGGCGCTACGTGCCCCCTTGCCTGTCGTTGAGCGCGCATACGCTGCATGTCGAGCGCATCGGCCGGATAGCCGACATCCTGCTGGCGAAGAGCCTTGCGCTCGGCGCACGACGCAGCGAACGCATCGAGCAGGTCGCCGAATACGGCGTGGCCGACGTGCAACTGTTCTGGCTCCTGCACTGCATCCATGCGGCCTGGCCGAAGCTGCGGTTCCTCGCGTCGAATCCGAACCTGCCGCCCGAGCGGCTGTATTCGGTTCTGGCCGAGCTCGCCAGCGCGTTGATGACGTTCTCCACGAGCGCACAGCTCACGGATATCCCCGCCTACGATCACGTGCGCGCGGACGAAGTGTTCGCGGAGCTCGAATCGATGATCCGCAATCTGCTGGACGCGATCATTCCGTCGCGCGTCGTGCCGATCGATCTTGCGCACGACAACGCGACGACGTGGAGCGGCAAGATTCTCGACACGCGCATCGCCGACGGCGCCGCCGACTGGTATCTGTCGGTCAACTCGACGCTGCCCGCCTTCGAACTCATCGAGCGAATCCCGCGCCTGTGCAAGATCGGCGCCCCCGACGAGGTCGATCACATCGTCAATTCCGCGCTCGCGGGCATCCCGCTGAAGGCCGTTCAGCGCGTGCCGGCGGCGATTCCCGTGCGGCTCGACAACCAGTACTTCGCGCTCGATGCCGCGAGTCCGGCGCACGCGCGCATGCTGGCCGCGCGCGCATGTCAGGTTTATCTGCCGACCTCGGTGCCGGACGTCTCGCTCGAACTCTACGCGGTGCTGCGCTCATGAACATGCTGTCCACGTCTCCCGCTCATCCCGGCCTCGTCGGACCGGCGCCGGGTATCGCACCGGCCCATGTGAGCGGCATGCGCGATCTGCTCCGCGACACGGCGCTCTTCGTCGCGAATCTGTCCACCGGCGGCAGGGCGGGGGATTTCACTGCGTTGCGCGCGCGTTGCGCGTCGATGGTTGCGGAACTGAGCGCTGCGCTCGAACGCCGCGGTTATCCGGAAGACGTGTGCGACGATGCCGTGAAGGCGCAATGCGCGCTGCTCGACGAAACCGCTCTGCTGCACCTCTCCGACCACGACAAGCCGCTATGGTCCGCACAGCCTTTGCAGGTCGAGAAATTCAAGCAGCACGATGGCGGCGAGCGCGTGTTCGAGCGGCTCGAGTTCCGCATGCGCGAGCGTGCGCCCGAGGTCGATCTGCTCGAATCCTATGCAGCCATTCTCGGCCTGGGATTTCTCGGCCGATACGCGGTTCACGGTGAAAACGAGCGGCAGGCGCTCATCGCCGAGCTGAATACGCTGATCGGGCGCCTTCGCCCCGAAGGCGAGCGCTCGCTCGTCATCGATCAGCCGGGCCGGCGCTTCGGCGACTGGTTGCGGCGCGTCTCGCCGTGGGCTATCGCCGGACTCGGCTGCGCCGCCGCGCTCGTGACGTGGACGATCTGGCACATCGCGCTCGATGTGCAACTCGCCGCGTTGATTCCCCACGCCGTCAAGCCGTGAGCAACATGCCAAGGTTGGGTTATCCGGCGCGCACGATCGTCGTGCTCGCAGCGCTTCTCGCGCTCGCCGTGCTGTGGTTCGTGCAGCCGTTCGGCAAGGAATGGAACTGGCCTTGCGCGGCCGGCATCGTGATCGCCGCGGCCGCCTTCATCGCCTGGCGCACGCGGCAACTCGCACGTGCGCGCAAGCGAAGCGCGCCTATCCTGCGCGCGCTGGGCGCCGCGACCGTCGACATTCCGTTGAATCTGCGTGCCCGCATGCCGCTCGTGCTCGTCACGGGCGATGCGCTCGCCGCGCTTTTCGATCACGGTGCGCGTGAGCCGCGCCTGGTGTACATCGGCGATGGCGCGATCTGGCTGCGCGTGGATCGTCCGCAGGATCTTCCCGAGGTCGCGCTCGCGATGCGGCAATGGCGCGACGGCCATCCGCCCGACGGCGTCGTGCTGAGCATCGCGCCGTCGCTCCACGCCGACGCGGACGCGCTCTCACAACGCCTGCGCGTGGCGCGTCAGGCGCTCGCCGATGCCTCGCGCATCGTCAGCACGCGCCTGCCGGGTTACGTCGCCGTCTATCAGCGCCTGACGAACCTGCCGCCACGCGATGCGAACCTCACGCGCCAATGGCACAGCGCGTCGGCCGGCGCGCCGATCATCGACGCGGGGCGCTTCGAAGCCGTCATCCGGAATGCGGAAAGCGAGGCCTCGCGCCACGCCGGAGATCGCTACACGGCCGTCCATGCCGCCGCGCTGGCGTCGATCATCGGCTGGACGCAGCGTGTGGTCTTCGGCACGCTCACCGATCCGCGTCAGCCGGCCGCGCCCTGGGCGCTTCACGGCGCGGGCTGGATCGATTGCGGACCCGCGAGCGATGCGTCCAGGCCGTGGGAGCAAGACGTTCAATTGCAGACGCGCATTGCGCCCGCGAACCTCGATGCAACGCCCGCGCCGTGGCCGCTGCCGCAATCGCTGCTCGAAGCGATGCCGCGCCGCGCCGCCATGTCGCCGCGCGTCGCCGCCTTCGCGCACGCGATCGGCATCGCCGCGCTGGCCGCCAGCGCCGCGTTTCTCGGCGCGGGTCGCCACAACGCGGAATTGCTCGATCGCGTCCATGCGGACCTGGATCGCTACGCGTCCATCACGCCGGATCGCGACACCGCCCGGCGCGATGCGCTGCGCTCGCTCGCCGCCGATCGCGACGAACTGGATCGCAACGCCCGCACCGGTGAGCCGCTCAACTTATCGTTCGGCCTGTATCACGGCGCGCAACTGCTGCCGGCCTTGAATGCGGCAATCGCAAGCTATCAGCCGCCGCCTCCGCCGCCCGCCGTGGTGACGCTCGACAGCATGTCGCTCTTCGACAGCGGCAAGGCGCAGTTGAAGCCCGGCTCGACGCGTGCGCTCGTCGCGGCCCTCGAAATGATCAAGGCTCATCCCGGCAAGCGGATACTCGTCGCGGGGCACACTGACAACGCGGGCGATGCCGCCAGCAATCTGAGGCTATCGAACGCGCGCGCGGCGGCATTGCGCGACTGGCTGATCGACGCCTCGGGCATTCCGGCGACGCAGTTCGCGGTGCAGGGCTACGGCGACACGCGCCCGATCGTCGCCAATGACACGCCCGAAGGCCGCGCAAAGAATCGCCGCGTCGAGATCACGCTGGTGCCGGACGAAGCCAATAACGCGAAGTAACATCGCGAATCGAATCCCCGGGGTTCTCTCTCCGGGATCTTGTCGCTCAGGATTCTTCCTGGGCATCGCTTGGCAGTACCAAAGAGGAGTAGTAAATGGCAATTCCTGCATACATGTGGCTCAAGGATGACGGCGGCGCCGACATCAAGGGTTCCGTCACGGTGCAAGGCCGCGAAGGCAGCGTCGAAATGGTCGCGTTCGACCACGGCGTGCACATCCCGACCGATGGCAACACGGGCAAGCTGACCGGCACGCGCGTGCACGCGCCGGTCACGCTGACCAAGGAAACCGACGCATCGACGCCGTACCTGTACAAGGCAGTGACGAGCGGTCAGACGCTCAAGTCCGTCGAGATCAAGTGGTACAAGATCGACGACGCGGGCAAGGAGAAGGAATACTTCAACACCAAGCTCGACAACGTCAAGGTCGTCGCCGTGCGTCCGAAGATGCTCGACATCAAGAATCCGGATTACGAGAAGCACAACCATCTGGAAGAAGTCGAACTGCGCTACGAACAGATCACCTGGTCGTACAAGGACGGCAACATCATCCACAAGGACACGTGGAACGAGCGCGCGTAAGCGCCTCATGACGACGTGAGTCGTCCAAGCCAGCCCGCCTCGCGGGCTGGCTTTTTCTTCTGCGATTTCAACAGCCCCGCACGCCCTCTTTCATTCCCTCGTCACCGGACTTCATATGACAATGCGCGACTCCACTCATCTGCTTCGCCGGCTCAATCCGCACTGCGCCCGCACGCTCGAAGCGGCCGCGAGCCTGTGCCAGACGCGCCTTTCCGATGAAATCACCGTCGAGCATTGGCTCTTGAAGCTGATCGAAGCGGATGAAGGAGATATTCCCGCGATCCTGCGTCACTATGAAATCGACGTGGATGCGATCTGGAACGCGCTGCTCGCCGCGATCGATCGTCTGCCGCGCAACCTGCGCGGCATGCCGTCGCTGTCCATCCAGCTCGCGAGCGTGCTGCAGGATGCATGGAATCTCGCCTCGCGTGAGGATATGGAA
This sequence comes from Caballeronia sp. INML2, assembly GCF_023631365.1. NCBI lineage: Bacteria > Pseudomonadati > Pseudomonadota > Betaproteobacteria > Burkholderiales > Burkholderiaceae > Caballeronia > Caballeronia sp. INML2. The sequence goes on from NZ_JALQDH010000082.1 coordinate 49,722, forward strand.
GGCACGATCCGCTCGGCGCACCTGCTGCGCGCGATCATCGCCGCGCCGCACGTGATGCGCACGCAAGACGCATGGCCGCTTTTCTCGCTGTCCGGCGCGCAGATCGAACGTCTTGTGCCGCGGCTCGCGCGCGCGTCGTGCGAGAACGCGCCCGCGCAGGAAGACGATGCAGCCGATGAAGCAAGTGCGCCGCTCTCCGATACGAAAGCGGCCGCGCAATCGACGCCGCCACGCTCGACCGAAGGCGAAGCACTCGAACGCTTCGCCATCGATCTGACGGACAAAGCGCGTCGCGGCGAAATCGATCCCGTGTTCGGCCGCGATCGCGAAATCCAGCAGATGATCGACGTGCTCGTGCGCCGCCGCAAGAACAACCCGATCCTCGTCGGCGAGCCGGGCGTCGGCAAGACGGCGCTCGTCGAAGGGCTCGCACTGCGCATCGCCGAAGGCACGGTGCCGTCGCTGTTGCGAGAGGTGCGCATCCTCACGCTCGATCTCGGTCTCCTGCAAGCCGGCGCGGGCGTAAAGGGCGAGTTCGAGCAGCGCCTGAAAAACGTGATCGACGAAGTAAAGGCTTCGGCGACACCGATCGTGCTCTTCATCGACGAAGCGCATACGCTGATCGGCGCGGGCAACTCGGCCGGCGGTTCCGATGCGGCCAATCTCTTGAAGCCGGCGCTTGCGCGCGGCGAACTGCGCACGATCGCCGCGACGACGTGGACGGAATACAAGGAATACTTCGAGCGCGATGCGGCGCTGGAGCGACGCTTCCAGATGGTGAAGGTCGAGGAGCCGGACGACGATGCCGCCTGCCTGATGCTGCGCGGCCTCGCGACCCGATACGCGAAGCATCACAACGTGCATATCCGCGACGAAGCGCTCGTCGCGGCGGTCAGGCTCTCGCGCCGTTACATCCCCGCACGCCAGTTGCCGGACAAGGCCGTCGATCTGATCGACACGGCCGCCGCGCGCGTGCGCATGGGTCTCGATACGCCGCCCGCCGAATTGCAGCGCGCCCGCGCGGCCGTGGCGGCGCTTGCGCTCGAACGTGCGACCATCGACGCGGACGAGCGCGCGGGCATCGACGATACGGCCACGCGTCGCGACGCGCTCGAAGCCGCGATCGCACAGGCCAACGAGGATCTCGCGGAGATCGAAGCGCGCTATGAGCATGAGCTGTCTCTGGTCCGCACGCTGCTCGAACAACGCGGCGACGGTGCGACAAAGCCCGACGCCCACGCCTTTGCCGCCGCCAAGAGCGCGCTCGCCGAAGCACAGGGCAAGACGCCGCTGATCTTCGCCGATGTCGATGCGCAAGCCATCGCGCGCGTGGTCGCCGAATGGACCGGCGTGCCGGTCGGCAATCTCCTAGAAGACGAACTGCTGAACTTGCTCACGCTCGAGGACCAGTTGCAAAAGCGCGTGGTCGCGCAAGACGACGCGCTCGGCATGCTTGCGCAAAGCCTGCGCACCGCGAAGGCGGGACTCAAGAGCGAGCATGCGCCGCTCGGCGTGTTCCTGCTGACAGGAACATCGGGCGTTGGCAAGACCGAGACGGCGCTCGCGCTCGCCGACGTGCTCTTCGGCGGCGAAGCTGCGCTCACGACGATCAACATGTCGGAGTATCAGGAAGCGCACACGGTATCGCAGTTGAAGGGCTCGCCGCCGGGTTACGTCGGTTACGGGCGCGGCGGCGTTCTCACCGAAGCCGTGCGCCAGCGCCCTTATAGCGTCGTGCTGCTCGATGAAGTCGAGAAAGCGCATCGCGATGTGCTCGACATGTTCTATCAGGTCTTCGACCGCGGCTCGATGCGCGATGGCGAAGGCCGCGAGATCGACTTCCGCAACTGCGTGATCCTGATGACGTCGAACCTCGGCAGCGAACAGATTCACGATGCGACCACCGACACCCCCGACATCGCGCACGCCGCGCTGCTCGACGCCGTTCATGATCCGCTCGTGAAGCACTTTCAGCCTGCGCTGCTCGCGCGCTTCCAGACGCTCGTCTACCGGCCGCTCGACGTGAGCGCGCTCGGCCGCATCGTGCGGCTGAAGATCGCGAAGATCGCGGCTCGCCTGAAGCGTCAGCATGACGTGACGCTCGTGTGCGACGAGTCGCTGATCGCATCGCTCGCCGAGATGTGCCTGTCGCGCGATTCGGGCGCGCGCAACATCGACGCGTTCCTCGATCAGCGCATCCTGCCAACGGTCTCGCGCGAATTGCTCACACGCATGGCGAGCGCCGCCGCGCCTGCCGAGATCCGTCTCGCGCAATCCGAGGAAGGCAATCTGACGATCGAGTTCATCGATCGCGGCGAGTCGGCGCAAGCAGCCGTCTGAAGCGAGCGACAATGCCAGCCGGTCCATCCCTCTATGAAATGCTGCTCGGTCAGATCGACGGCGAGCCGCTCAGCGACTTCGACGACCGCACGCTCGAAGTCCTGAGCGTGCAGCAGAACGTGCGGCGCATCCTGAACACGCGGGCCGGGGCGCTCAAGCATCTGCCCGACTACGGGCTGCCCGATCTGACCAACATCTACAAGGCGCTGCCCGCGTCGTCGCAGGCGCTCAAGGAGCAGATGGAAGCGACGCTCGTGAAGTACGAGCCGCGCATCCGGGCGATCGACGTGGAGATGGTCGACACGCCCGAGCCGGGCTTGCAGGTGAGCTTCGAGATGACCTGTCACCTGAAGCGCACGGGTCTCGTGCGCTTCGGGACGTACTTCGTTCCGCCAGGCGTGTTCAGGCTGGAGCGGCGCGTGCGCGAGGGGAAGATCTGAGCGCGCCTCTTGCGTGTTCAATCGCAGGAGTCCCGCCGGCGACCGATCAACTCACGCAGATCATCCCCGATCCGCGTGATGACCGGCGCCCACTCATGCAAGCGCGCCTGCCGATACAAGCGCATGTCCGGATACCACGCCGTTTGTTCGCCTTGCCGCCCCCAGCGCCATTCCGGCGCGGCAGGAAGTATCGCCCAGGCGCGCTTGCCGAGGGCGCCTGCCAGATGCAATGGCGACGAGTCCACGGAAATCACGAGATCGAGATGATCGACGAGGCCGGCCGTGTCGGCGAAGTCGTCCCATTGGGATGACAGATCGTGCGCGCGGATGCCGGATTGTCTCGCCAGATGCGTTCGTCTGATTCTTCTGCAGGATGAACCACTCGACGCCTTCGATTGAGGACAGCGGCCCGAGCGCGCGCGCCGGCACGAAGCGGTCGATGCCGCTGAAGTTATGCGGCCCGCTGAACCAGCACAGTCCCACCTTCAGCTTGTGCTCGTATGGCTGCATGTACGCATCCCAGCGCGAGCGCGCCTCGGGCGGCGTGCGGATGTATCCGTGCCCGGCGCCGCACATGCCCGCCCTGCCCAGGTAAGCGGGCAACAGATAGTCGAACACCCAGTAATCGACATGAGCCAGTTCGTCCGTTCGCCAGCCGGACGCGACGCTTTGCGCGCCGTCGAGATCCCGAAACAGCCGATGCAATTCGGGCCGACACACGAAATGCACCGACGCGCCCGCATCCGCAAGTTGCCTGGCGTAGCGCGCCAGCATCAGATTGTCGCCTATGCCCGCATGGTACGCGACGAGGATACGCTTACCTTGCAGCGGCTCGCCGCGCCATTTTTTCGCGAGATGCGGCGCGATGTCCGGATAGTACGCCAGCACATGCTCATCGCTCGCGAGTCCTTCGAGCACGCGCCAGCCTTCCTGCTCGCGTCCGAGCAAAATGAGCGTATCGCCCAAACCGCCGATGGCCTCCACGCTGGACGGCTCGCTCTCCACGACACGTTTGAACGCATCGAGCGCCTCATCGAAACGGCACTGCATATAGAGCGCCTTGCCGAGCATCATCCGGATGTCGGCATCGCCGGGTGCGGCTGCGAGCATCGAGCTGGCCTGTTCGATGACCCCGCCGTGATCCGAGAGAAACCGACCGCGAAGACGCAGCGCGCTCTTGCCGTCGGCCCTGATGAGCGCCTGCTTCGCATGAAAGCGCATCAACTCCGGTTGACTCGCGAACAGATAGATCTGGGCAAGCGCCGCGTGCGCATCATGATTGTCCGGGTCGATGAAAAGTGCTTCGGCCAGGCACTCGATCGCGCTGTCGCGATCCGAACAGTTGTTCAGATAGACGATCCCGCGCTGCACGCGAATGAGCGCGTTGTCCGGGTTCCGTGCAATCCATTGCGCGCAGACATCGAGCGCGAGCGACGGCTCACCCATTCCGGCCAGATCATTCGTCGATGCAATGGCGTAATGCACTTCGTGCGGTTCGAGCTCGATCGTCTCGCGCCACAGGGCGAGCGCCCGATCACGGTCGCCGCGCTGCGCCGCCGCCTGGGCAGCGGCGGCAAGCGACACCGCCCGCTCCCTGATGTCATGCTCCGTACTCATCTTCTCGTCGCCAGTCAAAGGACGATGGAGCGTAACAGAGGGACCTTGCCGAATCGACATAATTCGTCGGGCGATCACCCGGCGCGCGCGCTACTCATGCCACTGTCCGGCCCCGCCCGCGAACGCGGGCACGCCCATGTCGCCACGATTCTGCGCCTCGCGCGCTTCATCGGCTTCGACCGTCTTGCTCGTATCGATGAAGAGCGCCGCGAACGCCCCAACCGCAAGCAATGCCGCCGAGATCGTGAACGGCACGTTGTAGCTGCCCGTCTCCTGGATCAGGTAGCCGAACACCACCGGCGACGCCATGCCGGCGAGACCGAAGCCCGTGTTCATCATGCCGCCCGCCGTGCCCGCATATTTGCCCGCGATATCGAGCGGCAGGGTCCACAGCACGGGATTCGTGATCTCGAGGAAGAAGAACGATCCGGTCAGGAACCATACCGCCGCGATGGGACTCGGCGCATTGACCATCGGTATGAGGAACGCGAGCGAGCCGCCCATGCCGACGACCAGAATGCTGCAACGCGCGAGCCGCAGCCGCCCCGTCATCTTGTAGATGCGGTCCGATATCACGCCGCCGAGCGTATCGCCGATCACGCCCGCGAGCAGCGGCAGCGCGGTGAAGAGGGCGAGATGCTTCAGATCGAAGCCGCGCGATTCCTTCAGGTACGAAGGCAGCCACGTCAGATACACCCACAGCAGCCAGCCGTAGCAGAAGTCGACGAACGTCACGAGCCACATGCGATGAATCAGCTTGCGCCACGGCGTCGGGTTCTTTCTCGCACGCGCGCATTCGCCCGCGCGATAGCCGATTTCAGCGGTCTCCTCGGGCGTTACGCGGCGGTTCTCATCGGGTGAATTGGTGAAGACGAAGAGATACAGCGCCGTCCATGCGAGGCTCGCGATACCGAGCAGAATGAACGCCTCGCGCCAGCCGCTCGTCGCGACCACCGCGAGCACGAGCGGCGGCGTCACCGCGCCGCCCAGCCGCGCGAAGCTATGCGTGATGCCTTGCGCGAAGCCGCGCTCGTGCACCGGCATCCAGAACGTGAAGGCGCGCGTCGCGGTCGGGAACGCGCCGCCCTCGCCGATGCCGAGCGCGAGACGCAACAGCACCAGCATGCCGATGCTGCCCGCGAAGCCCGTCGCGAGCGTCGCCGCGCCCCAGATGAGCGAGAGCACGGTGAGCACGAGCTTCGGCCCGAAACGATCGGCGAGCCATCCGCCGATGATCTGCATCACCGCGTACGGATAAGCGAACGCGGAGAACACGAGGCCGAGCTGCACGGACGTCAGACCCATCTCCTGCCGGATCAACGGTCCCGCCACGGCGATGTTCACCCGGTCGATGTACGAAATGAAGTACATCAGGCACATGACGCCGAGAATGATATGGCGCGTCTTCACGCGCTGACGATGCTTGTTCACAGTGTCTCCTTCAGTCCATCTGATGTGGAATGTCGTGTGAGTGAATCCGCTTCTGCCTATCCCGCGGGCTGCGGATCCTGAACGAGCTTCAGGCGTTGCACCTTGCCTGACGGGCCGCGCGGCAATGCATCGGTGAAGCGGAATTCACGCGGCGTTTTATAGCGGCCGAGCTCGCGCAGGCAGTGCGCGCGCAGTTCCGCCACGTCGAGCGACGTGGCGCCGCCGCTCGGCACGATGTACGCGACGATGTCCTGCCCATACGCCGCATCGGGCACTCCGACCGCGGCCGCTTCGAGCACGCCCGGATGACGCAGGAGCGCTTCGTCTATCTCGCGCGGCGCGATATTCTCGCCGCCCTTGATGATCAGTTCCTTCGCGCGCCCGTTGATGTAGAAGAAGCCCGCTTCGTCGCGATAGCCGAGGTCGCCGGTGCGCAGCCACCCGTCTGCGGTGAACGCATTGCGTGTCTCTTCTGGGCGCTTGTAGTAGCCGCTCATCAGCTGCTCGCCGCGCAGCACGAGTTCGCCGGTTTCATGCGGCAGGCATTCGCGGCCGTCGGGATCGACGATCTTCGCTTCGCCGCCCGATGGCAAACCGATGCTGCCGAGTCTTCGCATCGTTGGCTCATACGGGTTGCTGAACACCGGCGCGGCGGTCTCCGTCATCCCCATCGTTTCGATGACACCGATGCCGAAGCGCGCCTCGAATGCGCGATGATGATCGGCCGGCAGCGCCGCCGATGCGCTGCGGCAGAACTTCAGCGCCGACAGATCGCAGTCATGCTCGCCCTCGGCATTCAACAGATAGGCGACGATGGTCGGCACCACATTGATCCACGTGCAGCCGGAATGCGAAGCCTCGCGCCAGAACGTGCGCGCGGAAAAGCGCGGCGTCATCACCGCCGAGCCGCCGTGCCAGAGCGGTGTCAGCAGCGCGACCACGAGACCGTTGATGTGATAGAGCGGCAGCGACACGAGCACGCGATCGTCGTCGCAGAGGTGATGCTCCGCGCTGATATGGCGCATGTTCGCAAGCAGGCTGCGATGACTCAGCAGCACGCCCTTGGGCGCGCCCGTCGTGCCCGACGTGTACATGAGCAGCGCGGTATCGCCGGAATTCATGGCGCCCGCGTCGCTCGCGACGATCCGCGTGCCGGGCGTTTCATCGCGCACGAGCGGCGTCGCGCGCGATGAAAGCGCCGGGATATCCGGCATTGCGCCCGACGCCGGCGTGGTGCGCACCACCGCGATCTCGCGATCCATGCCTTCGCGCCGCAACGCATCGATCGCTTCGACGATCGTGTCGTGCGTATCGTCCGCGACGAAGATCATGCGCGTATCCGAATGCTCGACGATATAGCTCAACTGCGAAGGCTGGCACAGCAGGTTCAACGGATTGGCGACGAGACCGCTGTACATCGTCGCGAGCAGCAGGCGCGCGGTCTGGATGCCGTTGCCCATGAATACCGACACCACGTCGCCCCGTTGCAAGCCGGCCGCCTTGAAGCGTGCTTCGAGCGCGATGCAATCGTCGCGCAATGCGCCGAACGTTAGCACGTCGTCGCGAGCGGTGGAGAGCAGAAACGGCTTGTCGGGTGCGCTTTGCGCGCGCGCGTCGATCAACGCACGCAACGTCGATGCATCGCGCGGCAACCGGGCAGGCGCAACGATTCGATCCGGCACGGCGCTCATCGTCCGACCCTCCGGAAGTAGTCGCCGAGAAGCGCGTCGACTTCGGGCACGCGTTCCGCTATCGGGTGCGCGACGCGCGTGACGTTCAGGTACTGCCGATAGCCGAGATTCGACGAGAAATTGTTTCCGCCCCATGTGCCGCAGCCCATCGAGAGCGAGAACGGCAGGCCGTTGTCGAAGTTGCCGCCGGTCGCGAGGCAATGCGCCTGATCGACGATCACGCGCGCCACCGGCAATTGCATGCCGAGCGTAACGGCGAGCGCGTCGTCCGCGCCATGCACGCCGACCGAATGGCCCGCGCCCATGTAGCCGTAGATGCCGCGCACGATATCGATGGCCGCGCCGATGTCGCGCGCGCGATAGACCGCGAGCACGGGCGAGAGCTTTTCGCCGGAGAACGGATGCTGAGAACCGTAGCCGGTCTCTTCGACCATCAGGAACTTCGGCGCGCGCGCGGCGATATCGTCGAGGCCCGCTTCGCGCGCGATCACCGTCGCCGAGCGTGCGGTGCAGCGCGCGGAGAGCTTGCCGTCGTGCCACATCGCCGCCTGCAATTGCGCCTTCTGCGCTGCGTCGAGCAGCACGCCGCCTTGCTTCGTCAACGCATCGAGCATGCGCGCGTAAATGGCGTCTTCGATCACGACGCTGTTTTCCGACGAACAACTCGTCGCGTTGTCGAACGTCTTGGAGACGGCGATCTTGCGCGCCGCGTCATCGGGATTCGCGTTCGCCGTGACGATCGATGCAACGTTGCCGGCGCCTACGCCGAATGCCGGCGTCCCGCTCGTATAGGCCATGCGCACGTTGGCCTGCGAGCCGGTCGCGACGACAAGATCGGCGAGCCGCATCAACGCAGCGGTCGCCGCCTTGCCGATCGGATGCGGCAACATCTGCACGAGATCGGGATCGAGACCGGCCTTCGCGAACTCGGCGTGAATGAAGCCGATCAGCAACGCGCACGACGAATAGCCCTTCGGCGAAGGCGCGACGATGACCGCGTTGCCGCACTTGAGCGCGTTGATGATCTTGTTCGCGGGCGTCGCGGCCGGATTCGTCGATGGCGTGATCGCCGCGACCACGCCCACCGCACGCGCAATCTCGAGGATGCCGCGTTCCTCGTCGCGCGCAACGACCCCTGTCGTCGCGACGCCGTGAAGATCGCGCAGCAGCCCGAGCGTCTTGCGATGGTTCTTGCGGAACTTGTCGTCGGCGTTGCCGAGGCCCGTATCGCGTACGGCCAGTTCCGCCAGCAGCCGGTTGCGCTGCGGCTCCATGATCGCCCACGCGGCAGCCGCGGCGGCGATGTCGAGGGTCTCCTGTCCCGCTTGCTCGAAGCGCTGTTGCGCGGCGCGCGCTCGCGTCACGAGCGCAGCGACCTCGCGTTCCACATCGGGTTCCTGTGTGTTCGGCGCGTTCTCGCCGGGACGCGCGAGCGTCGCGCCGCTTGCCATGTGATTCATGCGATAAACCTCGGCTGTTGGAAGATTGGCGATGCTTCTCAATCTAGTCAGCCGTGTTCATCGCGCGGTCCCGTTTTCTGGACTAACGCATGCAGCGATATCGCGAGCATCGGAAATTCAGCTTTTCGGGACTTTCACGAGTCCCGAAAACCGGTGTTTTCGACGCACAATAAAATGAAAACGCAAACCAGTAAGACGGAGACAAGGCAACGTGACGTCGAACCAATCGAATGCCGCCGCTGTGCGCGCGTTCCGCGTGCTCGAAACGCTCGCCGAAGCGAATCGCCCGCTTTCGATGACCGAGCTCGTCGATGCATTGGGCCTGCCCAAGCAGACCGTGCATCGCATTCTCGTGCAACTGATGGACGCATGGCTCGTGACACGCGGCGCGAGCGACAAGCTCTACGAATGCTCGGCGCGCGTGCGCACGCTCGCCATCAACGTGTTGATGCACGCGGGCCCCGCAGCGGCGCGTCATGCGCTGCTTGAACAGCTCGTCGCGCGCGTCGGTGAGACCTGCAATCTGACGATGCTCGCGGGTAACGACGTCGTCTATGTCGATCGCGTGGAAACAGGCTGGCCGTTGCGCATGCATTTGCAGCCGGGCTCGCATGTGCCGCTGCATTGCTCGGCAAGCGGCAAGCTGCTGCTGAGTTTCCTGCCGAAGGAGCGGCGCGAGCGCATGATCGAGCGCCTGCCGCTACGCTCGTATTCGGAGCGCACGATCACCGATCGCGACGCGCTGCGCCGCGAACTCGCGTTGACGCGCCGCCGCATGCTCGCCATCAATAACCAGGAGCATTTGCAGGGCCTCGTTGCGATTGCGGTGCCGGTGATGCTCGATCGCAATCGCGCGTGCGCGGCGATCGCCATTCAGGCGCCGGTGGGACGCGTCGCGCTCGATCAACTGCTCGCGTTCGAACCCGATCTGCGTCGCACCGCCGAAGAAACCGCCAGGACGTTCAGGGAGTAAATCAGCCGGTTTGCAATGCAGCAAACCGGCGCTCATCTCAGTGCTTATCGTTCGACCGTTTGCAGATGCCGGGTCGAATGCGCGTCGTCTTCGATCTCGGCTTCCTTGCGGCCGCGCTTGAACACGACATACGCGACGATCAGAATGCCGAGGCTCGCGACGCCCAGCCACAGCGGCTTGCGCTGGTCGGGAATGAAAGCCATTGCGACGAGGATCGCGGTCATCCCGAAGATCGCGAGCCATGTGAGATAGGGAAATCCCCACATGCGCACGCGCAGGTCGTTCGCTTCGAAGCTTGTCATGCGGGCGCGCAGACGCAATTGCGAGAACGCGATCAGCAGGTACACGAAGATCGCCACCGTGCCGTACGAATTGACGAGAAACGCGAACACCGTATCCGGCGAGACATACGACATCACCACGGACACGTAACCGAACACCGTGCCGAGCAGAATGGCGCGCACCGGCACACCGCGCTTGTTGACCTTCGCGAGGCCGAGCGGGGCATCGCCGTGACGCGTCAACGCGAACAGCATGCGCGATGCAGCGTAGAGACCCGAATTGAGCGCGGACAACACGGCGGTGAGCACGATCGCGTTCATCACGTTGGCTGCGGCGGGCATGCCCATCACTTCGAGCGCGCTCACGTAAGGCGTTGCCATCTGATGCGAATTCCAGGGCACCAGCGCGACGACGAGCGCCACCGATCCGACGTAGAACACGAGCACGCGCGTGATGACCGAGTTGGTCGCCTTCGCGACGGCCTTCGCGGGCTCCTTCGCTTCAGCCGCTGCAATCGTGACGATCTCGGCGCCGAAGTAGAAGCCTGTCGCCGCGACCGCGCCCGTCATCACCGGCCCGATGCCCTTGGGCATGAATCCGCCGTGGCCGAGGAAGGTCGTGGCGACATCGGTCGTGTGCATCGACGCCGGCCAGAAACCGCATACGTAGAGGCCGCCGAGGAACAGGAACACGATGATCGCGCCGACCTTGATCGACGAGAACCAGAACTCGAACTCGCCATAGCTGCCGACTGAAATGAGGTTGGTCAGCGTGAGCACGACGAGCAGCACGAGACTGATGATCCATGCAGGCACGTCGGGTACCCAGAACTGCACCAGCTTCGCGCCCGCGACCGCTTCCAGCGCGATCACGATGACCCAGAAGTACCAGTACATCCAGCCCGTCAGGAAGCCGGCGAGACGGCCGGGCCCGCGCTGCGTCTTGAAGGCGAGGCGCGCATATTCATAGAACGAGCCGACAGCGGGCATCGCGCAGGCCATTTCGCCCAGCATGCGCATGACGAGGACCACGAGGCCGCCTGTGATGAGAAACGAGAGAATCGCGGCGGGCCCGGCCTGCTGAATCACCACACCGCTGCCGACGAAAAGTCCGGCGCCTATGACGCCGCCCAGCGCGATCATCGTCATGTGGCGCTGCTTGAGGCCACACTTGAGATCGCCTTGCTCCGTGTTCGCTTGCATGTCGTCTCCTGCTTTGCTTGTGTCGATTCGAGGCTCGCTCGCCGGTTCGTTGCCGGCGAGTCGAGTCATTTCACTGGATCGTCTCTACATCGCTTCAAAGCGCCGGCCGGTCCTTGCGATACGCGTTCTTCACGGCGATCTTGCCGTCGCTGAACGTGAAGACGTCCACCATGCGGGCCTCGATGCGCGAGCCGTCCGCTTTCGTGCCGCGAAACGTCGATTCCGATACGCCGCGCTCGCCGCTCACGAAATGCTCGCCCTCTTTCCACGATGCATCGGGGAAGGTTTCCCACGCAAGCGCGAAGCCCTTGCGGACCTCGTCGCGGCCCTTGAACGTGCGGCCCAGCGCATCGGGTCCGGCCACGCCGTGAAAGACGCATTCTTCGGCCATGCAGTTCATCAATGCATCGATGTCGTGGCGATTCCACGCATCGTTGAAAGTTTCCAGCAGCCGGACATAATCCTGATTCGTTTGAGTGCTCATGTGTCGATGTTTTCAGTGCGTTGCGAAAGAGTCAGCAAGGTTCAGCGCTTCTCGTCCTGCGCCAGATACTTGTGATAGAGGAACCGTTGGCCGACGCGGCGGAAGGGCGCGAAGCCTTTCCATCGCACCATGCCCATCACGTTCGGATATTCGAGCGCGGAGTCGTAGATCGGCAGATCGTCGCGGCTGCGTTGCCACTTGCCCGCGACGCGCTCGGCCATGCGCCGCCCCGCGTGCGCGGAAAACGACACGCCGTTGCCGCCGTATCCGACCGCGTAGAAGACGCTTTCATGCGGATCGGGCTGCGCGACGCGCGGCATCATGTCGTGACTCACATCGACCCAGCCCCACCACGAATAGTCGATGCGAATGCCCTTCAGCGATGGGAACTTGCGATGCAAGCCTTCGATGAGCACATCCATGTGCCGCGGGTTCGCCGCATCCGCGCCCGTGATCGCGCTGCGGCTGCCGATCTGCACGCGATTGTCCGGCAGCAGCCGATAGTAAAAGCGCAGCGTGCGCGTATCGGTGATGACCTGATGCGTGCGGAAGTTGGTCGATTCGAGTTCTTCCTGCGTGAGCGGCCGCGTGACGAGCGAGTTCGAGAGAATCGGCATGATCTTCGCGGACAGCGCGCGATGCATGTCGTTGCGCGTATAGCCGCCGGTCGCAAAGGCAACCGCCTTCGCGCGAATCACGCCGCGCGGCGTGCGCACGTGATGCACGCCGCGAACCGTCTCGACGCCGAGCACGGGCGTGCTCGTATGCACCTTCACGCCGAGCGAGCGCGCCATGCGCATATAACCGAATGCGAGCTTGAGCGGATGCACGCCGATGCCATCGGGTTCGAGCAGCGCGCCGCAGTTTTCGCGATCGTCGACATACGATTGCGCGACTTCCTTCGCGCTCAGCATGCGCGCGTCGTAGCCGAAGACATCGCGCATCACCTTGCATTCGTTCGCGAGAAAGTCCATCTTGCGCGCCCGATGGGCGATGTACAGATGCCCGCCCGGCTGCGGATCGCATGCGAATTCGCCGATCAGGGTCTTGAAGGTGTCGAAGCCTTCGCGGATTTCCGCGTCGAGCCTGAGCGCCGTCTGCTTGCCCCATCGCTCGATCCATTGAGAGCGATAGAGACGGCCGCTCGCGTTCTGCCCTTGCCCGCCGTTGCGGCTCGTGCAGCCCCACGCGGTGCGGTTCGCATCGACGACGGTCGCGCGGATGCCGTGCTCCCGCGCGAGAAAGAGCGCAGTCGAGAGGCCTGTGAATCCCGCGCCGACGATCAGCACATCGACGTCGGCGTCGCCGGACAAAGGTCCGTCGTCATCGGGCGGCTCGCCGGCGGTGGCGACCCAGTAGGTCGGCGCATAGTCCATCGCCTGACGGCCGATGGGCGAGACGAGCGGGTCGTAAAGCGGATCGTATGGGGCGCACGCGCCACGAAGGGCCGGCGCAACGTAATCGAGAGTAGCCACCGATAACTCCTTGGAAAGTACCCTCATACTGCACCTAACTTCGCGCACCGTTTAGAGCCACGCCGGAATCATCGTTAGTGCCAGGCCGCTCTTCATGGGAGGCGCCACGGCGCGCCGCTGGCCCTGGCGATGAGCCCTTTCTGGCACTACGGCCGACCCTTTTGTCTGGTCATACGGGGCCGAAATCCTCTTTCGCTCGCGCAATGCCGCATGCGCGTCGTTCAGCGACCGGCTCTTGCGCGCCAAAGGTTTCGTGCGGCTTGTCGATGGCACCTGTGCGCAGATTCATGTCGTCGCCAAGCGCTGGCATGTCACGCGATGCCGGCACGTCGAAGCGTCGCGAATCGTTTTTATCGGCCTCTTCGAATCAGACGACACAGACCGCGCGCTAAGTGCTGTGTCTGCGCCGCGCGCCGAGCCATGCAGCAAGCTTCGCGAATAAGGTCATATCCGGCGCGCTGGACAGATCCACCGCAAAGTGATGCCGGTAATACGGACTCAGATCGAGCCCCACGCCGAGCCCGAGCACCTCGACCATGCGCGCCGCCTCGTGCTTCGCGACGACTTCGCGCAAATGCTGATCGAGATAGTTCGGATCGTTGGCCTGTGCGGTTGCGCTGTCCATCGGGCTGCCATCGGAGATCACGACGACGATGCGCCGCGCTTGCGCACGCGCAGCGAGTCGCGAACACGCCCAGTCCACCGCTTCGCCATCGACGCCTTCGCGAAACAGATCGGCCTTGAACAGCGCCGCAATGTCGCCGCGCGCTGCACGCCAGCTCGCATCGCCTTCCTTGAAGATCATGTTGCACGCTTCATTGAGCCGGCCCGGATACTTCGGCCGGCCCTTCGCGAGCCAGTCGAGCTTCGCGCGGCCGCCGTTCCATGCGCCGGTCGTGAAGCCGAGCACTTCGGTCGCGACGCCCGCCATGCCGAGTGCGCGCACGAGCACATCGATCATCACCGCGACAGGCTCGATGCTCGCCTTCATCGACCCCGAGCAATCGATGAGAAAGCTCACCGCGCAATCCGCATGCGGACGTTCCCGCTCGCGCCTGAAGACGCGTCGCTCATCCGGCGACGCCACCACTTGCGCGAGGCGACGTCCGTCGATGCGCCCTTCTTCCTCGCCGAAGGACCAGCCGTCGCGATGCGGCACGGTAATGGCCGCTTGCAGCATGCGCGCGAGACGCGGCACGTTGATATGCCGCGCCGCGATCAGATCGTCGAGACGCTCGCGATATTCACGCAACAGCGCGGGGCGTATCAGCGCAGCCGGGCGAATGGTCTTGTCGTGGCGCGTGGTGAACACGCGATAGTTCTCACCCGACGCCTCACGCGCGGTGCTCTCGCCGCTCGCGGCGAGCGCGAGCCGTTCGACGCTGCCTTCTTCATCGTCGATATCGAACCACGCGCCGAGCATCGTGCGCGCGGCCTCTTCCTTCTCGTCATCGGATGAAGCGTTATTTTCGACGAACGCGTGCCGCACGTCGCGCACCATTTCGCCTATCTTTAGCGCGATGTCGAGCGCATGAACCGCATACGCGCGTTGATCCGCGCAATGCCGCCGCATGCCCGCAAGCGCATGCCCGAGCGATGGCGCGAGCGCCGCGCGCGTGGCCTCGATGAGTCCTTCGGTCGCTTCGAGCACGGCGCGCCCGGACAGGCGCGATTCGGCCATTTGAGCGACGGTGTACATCAAGAGGCCGATATCGCTGTCGAGCAAGCCCGCCTCGTAGCACGCGAGCGACCACGCGTCGAAACGATGCCGCACGTTGCGCCTCACGCCTTCCATGCCGACAGGCACGCGCGTTTCACAACGCAACTGCTCCAGCATGTCGAACACCATGCGCTCGACGGGTTCATCGGGCGTCATGTGCCGATGCAGCGCGGCGTCCGAATATGCGATGCGCAACGCGGACGCGTCGGCGGCGCCGCGTGTCGAATCGACGTCTTCTTCGTCCCTGCGCTCGCCGCGCAAATGCGGCGCATAGAAGGGCACCGGCCGCAAGTGGCGATACAGCCTGCCGCCGCGATAGTGCAACGCTTCATCGCCCGTCAAGGCCCGCACGGTCGCCGCGCATAACGCATCGCGTCGCGCGAGTTCACGCGGCCCGTTCACGTTGCCGACTCGTCGTGCCACTGAGATGGCGTGTCCAGTTCCTCGCCGAACGCGCGCTGAAAATATTCCGCAACGATCGGCCGTTCCGCTTCGTCGCATTTGTTCAGGAAAGTGAGACGCAGCGCGAGCTTCGCGTCGTGGAAAACTTCGCAGTTTTCGGCCCAGTTGATGACGGTACGCGGCGACATCAGCGTCGACAGATCGCCCGCAGCGAAGCCGCGCCGCGTGAGTCCGGCCATGCTCACCATCGAATCGACGAGCGCCCGGCCCGCGTCGTCATCGAGACGCGGCACGCGCGCGAGCACGATGCGCGCCTCTTCTTCACGCGACAGATAGTTCAGGGTCGCGACCACGTTCCAGCGGTCGATCTGCGCATGATTCAGCATTTGCGTGCCGTGATACATGCCGTTCAGATTGCCGAGGCCGATCGTATTCGTCGTCGCGAACAGGCGAAAGAAACGATGCGGCTGAATCACCCGGTTCTGGTCGAGCAGCGTGAAGCTGCCGTCGCGCTCCAGAATGCGCTGGATCACGAACATCACATCGGGGCGGCCGGCGTCGTATTCGTCGAACACGAGCGCGACCGGCCGTTGCAGCGCCCATGGCACGATGCCTTCCTGAAACTCGGTGACCTGCACATCGTCCCGTACGACGATTGCGTCCTTTCCGACGAGATCCAGCCGGCTCACGTGGCCATCCAGATTCACGCGCATGCACGGCCAGTTGAGCCGCGCCGCCACCTGCTCGATATGAGTCGATTTTCCGGTGCCGTGCAAACCCTGCACCATCACGCGGCGGTTACATGCGAAGCCCGCGAGAATGGCCAGCGTGACCTCGGGATTGAAGCGATACGCCTCGTCGATTTCCGGAACATGCGGGTCGCGCGTGCTGAACGCCGGCACGTGCAGGTCCGTATCGATGCCGAAAAGCGTGCGCACGGACACGCTCCGGTCCGGCTCGTCCAACCATGTGTCGCGCATCATGAGGCTTCGTCTCCCGTGGCAGAGGCTCCAGCATAGCAACTATGTTTTTCCGGAACAATTCATTTCGTTTATTTTTATCCAAACGGCCAGAGCGGCGTGGCTCCGCACCTCATTTAAAATAATGTCGAACGAATTCACTGGAAATCATGCCGATGGACAAGCCCGATACACCCACGCTGCGTGCCTTCGCGTTGCTGGAATACCTGGTGCAGGCAGGCAGCCCGGTGTCGCTGACGGACATGGCCGACGACATGGGCATGCCGAAGCCCTCGCTGCACCGCATGCTCGCGTCGCTCGAAGCGGGCGGACTGGTGATCCGCGAACCCGGCGACAAGAACGCGTATGTCGTCGGCCCGCGCCTCGCGCAACTGGGCCTCAATGTGATGACGCACGCGGGCGCCCGGCGGTTACGGCACGCGATCCTCACGCGGCTCGTATCCGATCTCGGCGAAACGTGCAATCTCACGATGCTGCATGAAAACGAGGTCTTGTATCTCGACCGCGTGGAAGCGCCGTGGCCGCTGCGGCTCGATCTGAAGCCCGGTTCGCACGTGCCCGTCTGGTGCAGCGCGAGCGGCAAGTTGCTGCTCGCGTTGCAGCCGCGCGAGGAACGCAATGCGCTCGTGCGCGCGATGAAACTCGAGCGCTACACCGCTAACACCATCACCGACACGGAAATGCTCGAAGCGGAACTCGACCGCATTGCGAAGAAGGGAATTGCGATCGACAACGAGGAGTTCGTTCAGGGCATCGTGTGCGCGGCGGCGCCGATCGCCGATGCCAACGGCTCATGCATCGCGGCGATCGCCGTTCACGCGCCGGTATCGCGCACGCCGCTCTCGCGCGCGCTGGAAATGGTCCCGCGCCTCAAGGAAGCCGCAGCGGAGCTAGGCAAGACGTTTTGAGGCGCATTCGCGAACAATAAAAACGCAACCGCCCATTCCGAAAATTGTGGCGCATAGGCGCGAAGGGCGCGTAAAGTAGCCGTAATTCGAAACCAAACGTTCCGTTTCCGGCTCATGCGCGACGTCACACATCTCGATCCCGCCGGGCATGCCGGCGATGAAGCGCGGACGCTCCGTCCGCTCGCGGTACTCGAACAACTGGCCGCGGCCGGCCATGCCTACACGCTGTCGCAACTCGCGGCGCGCGTGCGCATTCCCAAAGCAACACTGCTGCGGCTGATCGACTCGCTCGAGGCGCAAGGCTATGTGACGCACATGCCCGATTCGCGCGGCACCGACCGCGGCATCGCACTCGGACCGCGCGCCGCCCAGCTCGCACTGGCCATGCTTGCCAATAACTCGTTCACGCGCGGCTGCCGCTCGATCCTGCGCGCGCTCGTCGACGTCATCGGCGAAAGCTGCAATCTCACTGCGCTCGATGGCGATACGGTCCTTTATATAGAACGCGTCGAGACGGCCGAGCCGCTGCGCCTTCATATGCAGGCCGGCATGCGAGTGCCGTTGCATTGCACCGCAAGCGGCAAGTTGTTCCTTTCGCAGATGCCGCTCGCCGAGCGTCGTCAAATCCTCGGCCGGCTCACGCTCACGAAGAGGACGCATCGCACGCTCACCGATCGCACCTTGCTCGAAACAGAACTCGACCGGCTCGCCGCGCGTGGCATCGGCATCGATAACGAGGAGTTCGTGCTGGGGATGGTCGCCGTCGCGGTTCCCATCACCGAAACCGCGACCGGGCGGGTGCTGGCGTGTCTCGCCGCGCATGCACCGACCGCCCGCGCCAATCTCAACGACTTGCTCCAGGCGGTGCCGCAATTGCGCGAAACCGCCGTGAAGCTCGCCACGCTCATGGATGCCTCCGATGGCCTGTCGCTCATGGCGCGCCATCATCCAGTGGCGCGCTAATTCCCTCTTCCCGCCGAGACGCCCGTCACGCGAGCCCCGGCGGCGGTCGCACCGTCAGCCCACTCTAAAATTCCGAACTTTTTAGAGACAAAACATTCCATTTATTTGAAAAAAGGATTGACGGCGAAATCAGCCCGTCCTACGATGTCTCCAAGATACATATTCCGGAACGATACGTTCCGTTTATCTCAACGGAGACACTCATGAGCGAGCACGACCAAGCCCGTCCTTCCCAGACCACTCTCGCCGCCAGCGCGGCGCCCACCGGTCCGCAGGCGATGACCCCATCCGAAGCCTTCGTCGAGACGCTCGCCGCCAATGGCGTGACCGAGATGTTCGGCATCATGGGTTCGGCCTTCATGGACGCGATGGACATTTTTGCGCCCGCCGGCATCCGCCTGATTCCGGTCGTGCATGAACAAGGTGCGGGCCACATGGCGGACGGCTATTCGCGCGTGTCGGGCCGTCACGGTGTCGTGATCGGCCAGAACGGCCCGGGCATCAGCAATTGCGTGACGGCGATCGCGGCGGCGTACTGGGCCCACAGCCCGGTCGTGATCGTCACGCCGGAAGCGGGCACGATGGGCATCGGCCTCGGCGGTTTCCAGGAGGCAAAGCAGTTGCCGATGTTCCAGGAATTCACGAAATACCAGGGCCACGTCACCCACCCGGCGCGCATGGCCGAATTCACCGCGCGCTGCTTCGACCGCGCGATGTCGGAAATGGGCCCGACGCAACTCAACATTCCGCGCGACTACTTCTACGGCCAGGTCAAGGTCGAGATCCCGAAGCCTCAGCGTCTCGATCGCGGCCCCGGCGGCGACCAGAGCCTGAATGAAGCCGCCGATCTGCTCGCCGAAGCGAAATTCCCCGTGATCATCTCGGGCGGCGGCGTGGTCATGTCCGATGCCATCGAGGAATGCAAGGCGCTCGCCGAGCGTCTCGGCGCGCCTGTGGTCAACAGCTATCTGCATAACGACTCGTTTCCGGCGAATCATCCGCTGTGGTGCGGCCCGCTCGGTTATCAGGGCTCGAAGGCCGCGATGAAGCTCCTGAGCCAGGCCGACGTCGTGATCGCGCTCGGCTCGCGTCTCGGGCCTTTCGGCACGCTGCCGCAGCACGGCCTCGACTACTGGCCGAAGGAAGCGAAGGTCATCCAGATCGACGCCGACCACAAGATGCTCGGCCTCGTGAAGAAGATTTCCGTCGGCATTTGCGGCGATGCGAAGGCGACGGCCATCGCGCTCACGCAACGTCTCGCGGATCGCAAGCTCGACTGCGACGCCACCAAGGACGCCCGCGCGAAGACCATCGCTTCCGAAAAGGCCGCATGGGAAAAAGAACTCGACGAATGGACGCACGAGCGCGATCCGTACAGCCTCGACATGATCGAGGAGCAGAAGAACGAGAAGCCGTTCAGCGGCGGCCAGTATCTGCATCCGCGGCAGGTGTTGCGCGAACTCGAGAAGGCGATGCCCGAAGACGTGATGGTGTCCACCGACATCGGCAACATCAACTCGGTCGCCAACAGCTATCTGCGCTTCAACAAGCCGCGCAGCTTCTTTGCGGCGATGAGCTGGGGCAATTGCGGCTATGCGTTCCCGACGATCATCGGCGCGAAGGTCGCGGCGCCGCATCGTCCGGCCGTCTCGTATGCGGGCGATGGTGCCTGGGGCATGAGCCTGATGGAAACCATGACCTGCGTGCGGCACAACATTCCCGTGACGGCGGTCGTGTTCCATAACCGTCAGTGGGGCGCCGAGAAGAAGAATCAGGTGGACTTCTACAATCGCCGCTTCGTTGCGGGCGAGCTCGACAACCAGAGCTTCGCCGAGATCGCGAAGGCGATGGGCGCGCAAGGCATCGTCGTCGACAAGCTGGAGGACGTCGGCCCGGCGCTGAAGAAGGCCATCGATCTGCAGATGAATCACGGCAAGACGACGATCATCGAGATCATGTGCACGCGTGAACTCGGCGATCCGTTCCGCCGCGACGCGCTCTCGAAGCCGGTGCGCATGCTCGACAAATACAAGGACTACGTCTGAGTCCAGCGCCGCGCCGCTCCGCGCCCGGAGCGGCGTCTTCCAACCCATGACAGTGAGCCCGCCATGAAAGCCATGCATCGCATCATCGATCAGGCTCGCGACCTGCCGATGCGCATCGTCCTCTCCGAAGCCGAAGACACGCGCGTGCTTCAGGCGGCGCAACGCGCGCACAAGGAAGGCATTGCGCGCATCGCGCTCGTGGGCGCGCGAGCGCGTGCGTACCAGGTCGCGGACAGCGCGGGGATCGATCTCGAAGGCATCGACGTGATCGATCCGTCTCACTCATCACATACCGAACGCTTTGCGGAAGAGCTTTTCGCGCTGCGCGAGAAAAAAGGCATGACGCCCGATCAGGCGCGCGACGCCGTGCTCGATCCGCTGTGCTTCGCGAACCTGATGGTGCGAACGGGCGAGGCGGACGGATCGGTCGCCGGCGCGGTCAACACGACCGCGGATGTCGTGCGCAACGCAATACAGATCATCGGCGTGCGACCGTCGTTCAAGCTTGTTTCAAGTTTCTTTCTCATGATGCTGTGCGAGCCTTTTCATACGATGAAAGGCGGCCTCATCTTTTCGGATTGCGCGCTCGTCGTCGAGCCCGATGCGGAGCAACTCGCCGAAATCGCAATGGCCGCCGCCGACAGCGCGCGCAGCCTGCTCATGGAAGATGCGCGCGTCGCGATGCTGTCCTTCTCGACGAGCGGCAGCGCGCACCATGCAGCCGTCGATAAAGTGATCGATGCGACGCGGCGCGTGAAAGAAGCCCGCCCCGGCCTCGCCATCGACGGCGACGTGCAGCTCGATGCCGCGATCGTTGCGGAGATCGCAATGCGCAAGGTGCATCACTCACAGATTGAGGGGCACGCCAATACGCTGATCTTCCCGAGTCTTGAAGCGGGCAACATCGGCTACAAGCTCGCGGAGCGCATCGGCGGCGCGAGGGCTATCGGGCCGCTGCTGCAAGGGCTCGCAAAGCCGGCCAACGATCTGTCGCGCGGCTGCAGCACCGACGATATCTATCACGTGATCGCCGTGACCTGCGTGCAGGCGCAGGCAGCGCGGCATCAGACGACGTGAGTGCGCAACATGGATACGCGAGCCGATACCGATGCGTTCATTCAGCCCGAATCGACGGACAGCGCGCCGCCCGACGACCACGCGCGCACCGAGACGCCTACGCTGCGCGCCTTCAGCGTGCTCGAGCATCTCGTCGCGGCGAAGGGCGCGTGCTCGCTCTCGGAACTCGCGAACATCATCGGGCAGCCGAAGGCCTCGCTGCATCGCATGTTGCAGTCGCTCGAAGCGGGCGGCTTCGTCGCGCGTGAGCCGGGCCAGAAGAATGCGTATGTAATCGGCCCGCGCCTCGAACGGCTCGGCGTCGACGTGATGATGCACAGTGGCGCAAGGCGTCAGCGCCACGCGATTCTGGAGCGTCTCGTCGCCGATCTCGGCGAGACCTGCAACCTGAGCACGCTGCACGACACGCAGGTCCTCTATCTCGACCGCTGCGAATCGCCGTGGGCGCTGCGGCTCGAACTCAAGCCCGGATCGCACGTGCCGGCGCATTGCAGCGCGAGCGGCAAGCTGCTGCTGTCGACGATGCCGCGCGCCGAACGCGCCGCCCTCATCCGCGCAATGCGGCTCGAACGCTTCACGCCCAATACGCTCGACGATCCGAACCTGCTCGAAGCGGAACTGGATCGCATCGCGCACAAGGGCATAGCGGTCGACAACGAGGAGTTCGTGCTCGGGATCGCGTGTGTCGCGGTGCCGGTATTCGATTCGCGCGGCAAATGCATCGCGGCCATCGCCGTGCATGGGCCGGTGTCGCGCATGGCGTTGTCGCGCGCGCTGACCTTCGTGCCGCGTTTGCAGGAAGCCGCCGCCGAACTCACGGCGACCTTCTGACGCGTCGCAACATTGATCATTCGGATGACGAAATAATATCAGGGACAACCCGAATTCCGCCTTGTTTCTGAATCGGATTTCGTATTTTCCGTTTCACTTTCGCGAGCTTCCGCGCTTTTCTCTTGGCTTCCTTGCCCGCTTCTTCCACATTGAACGAAACGCAAACGAAACGATTCGTTCCAAAAGAAGACTTCAGGAGACAGGTGTCATGCAGCAGGAAGTCGATTACGTCATCGTCGGTGCGGGTTCAGCGGGATGCGTGCTGGCCAACCGTCTGAGCGCCGATCCGTCCAACGTCGTGCTGCTGCTCGAAGCGGGCGGCCCCGACACGAGCCCGTGGATTCATATCCCCGTCGGCTACTTCAAGACGATGCACGATCCAGAGCTCGACTGGTGCTATCGCACGGAAGCGGACGATGCCGTCGCCGGACGCAGCATCGACTGGCCGCGCGGCAAGGTCCTCGGCGGCTGCAGCTCGCTCAACGGGCTGCTTTATGTGCGCGGGCAGCGCGAAGACTACGACCGCTGGGCCGAACTGGGCAACACGGGATGGAGCTTCAGGGACGTGCTGCCCTACTTCAGGAAGTCGGAAGATCAGGAGCATGGCGCGAGCGAGTATCACGGCGCAGGCGGTCCGTTGAAGGTATCGGACCTGCGTTTGCGCCGCCCGATTGCGGATCACTTCATCGCGGCGGCGCAGGAGATCGGCATCCCGTTCAACGCGGACTACAACGGCGCGACACAGGAAGGCGTCGGCTATTTTCAGCAGACGGCCTATAAGGGTCTTCGCTGGAGCACGGCGAAAGGCTTTCTCAAGCCGGTGCGCGATCGCCGCAATCTCATCGTGCAGACGCGTGCGCAGACCCGCAAGGTGCTGTTCAACGGCAAGGAAGCGACGGGCATCGAGTACATGCATGAAGGCGTCGTGAAGACGGTTCGGGCGCGCGTCGAAGTGATTCTCGCGGCCGGTGCGATCGGCTCGCCGCAGATCCTGCAGAACTCGGGTGTCGGTCCCGTGAGCGTGCTCGACAATGCGGGCGTGCAGGTGAGGCACGCGTTGCCCGGCGTCGGCCGGAATCTGCAGGATCATTTGCAGGTGCGTCTCGTGTTCAAGACGCGTGAGCGCACGCTCAACGACGAGGTCAACAATCCGCTGAAAAAGGCGCTCATCGGCCTGCAATACGCGCTATCGCGCACCGGGCCGCTCACGCTTGCGGCGAGCCAGGTCGCGATCTTCACACGCTCCTCGCCTGAGCTCGCGCGTCCCGACATCCAGTTTCACATGCAACCGCTTTCCGCCGACAAGCCCGGTCAGGGCGCGCATCCGTTCTCGGCGTTCACGTCGTCGGTGTGTCAGTTGCGGCCGTACAGCCGCGGCAGTGTCGAAATCCGCTCGAACGATCCGCTGCGCTACCCGGCGATTCACGCCAACTATCTCTCCGACGAACGCGATCATCCCGTCGTGATCGGCGGTATCAAGGTGGCGCGCCGCATCGCCGCCGCGCCGTCGCTCGCGAAGCATATCGTGTCGGAGTTCATTCCCGGTCCGCAGTATCGGTCCGATGCCGAACTGCTCGAAGTCGCGCGCAAGTTCAGTCAGTCGATCTATCACCCGGCAGGCACTTGCAAGATGGGCAGCGACGCGCTCGCGGTCGTCGACGAACGCCTCAAGCTGCGCGGCATCGGACGCCTGCGCGTGGTCGATGCGTCGATCATGCCGGAACTCGTATCGGGCAACACGAACGCGCCCGTCATCATGATCGCGGAGAAAGCCGCCGACATGATTCTCGAGGACCGGCGCTATCAACAGGTCACGCACGTGGAAGACGCACCTGAAGTCGTTGTGAAGAAGCCCACGGCCCACGCAGGCCAGAGAGACTGAGCACAAGTCTCGCACACACATCACGGAGACAACCATGAACGCAACGCCCCGAACCGATGGCAAGCAGATGCGCAAAGTCGTCGTCGCCAGTCTGATTGGCGCGACGATCGAGTGGTACGACTTTTTTCTATACGGCGTGGTCGCCGGCATCGTCTTCAACAAGCTGTATTTCCCGAGCGGCGACCCGCTCATCTCGACGATGCTCGCCTACGGCACCTTCGCCGTCGGCTTTCTGAGCCGGCCATTGGGCGGCGTGATCTTCGGCCATTTCGGTGATCGCGTCGGCAGAAAGAGCATGCTCGTGATGACCCTGACGATCATGGGCGTCGCGACAGTGTTGATCGGCATGGTGCCGACGTATGCGCAGATCGGCATCTGGGCGCCCTCGCTGCTGCTGCTGCTGCGCGTGCTGCAAGGCATCGGTCTGGGCGGCGAATGGGGCGGCGCAGTGCTGATGGCGTTCGAATACGCGCCCGCGAACAAGCGCGGCTTTTACGCGAGCATTCCGCAGATCGGTCTTGCGCTCGGACTGTGTCTTTCGTCGGGTGTCGTCGCGGGCCTCTCGCTCACGCTGACCGATGCGCAGTTCCTCGCTTGGGGCTGGCGCGTGGCGTTCTTCCTGTCGTTCGCGCTCGTGCTCATCGGCATGTACATCCGCCTTAACGTGATGGAAACGCCGGAATTCGCACGCATCCAGAAGACGGGCAGCGAAGCGCGCATGCCGATCGTCGACGTGATCTCGAAGTATCCCGGCAACACGATCGCCGGCATGGGCGCGCGCTTCATCGACGGCGTGTTCTTCAACGTGTTCGGCGTGTTCTCGATTTCGTATCTCACTGGAACGCTGCATCTGCAACGGACCGATGCGCTCCTCGGCGTCATGGTCGCCGCGTTCGTGATGATCTTCACGATTCCGTTCTTCGGGCGGCTGTCGGATCGCATCGGACGCGCGCGCATCTACTTCTGGGGATCGCTCGCGACGGGACTGTCCGCGTTCTTCGGCTTCTGGCTGATGAAGAACAGCGGCGGCAATACGATGCTCGCGTGGCTCGCTGTCGTGATTCCGCTGGGCGTGGTGTATGCGTCTATATATGGCCCGGAAGCCGCGCTCTTTTCCGAGCTCTTCGATGCGAAGGTGCGCTACTCGGGCATATCGTTCGTGTATCAGTTCTCGGGCATCTTCGCGAGCGGCATCAGCCCGATCGTCGCGACATGGCTCTTGCAGCGCAACGGCGGCGATCCCTGGATGATCGCGGGATATTGCCTCGCCGCGGGGGTCATCAGCGCGCTGTCGGCGGCGTGGGTCGGGCGGCGCCAGCGGCGGCAGACGGCGTTTTCCATGGGTTGATCGTCGTCGCGTGGACATCGACAGCCGCTGTGCCGAAGGTCGGCGCGGCGGCTTTTTGTTGCACTGGCACGCGGTGCAAGGCGCACGTAATATCTATCAATCACCCGAACATTTCGCAGGAGACATGCATGCCGACCCGCCCAACCGCCACGCTCTGGGCGCAGCTCTTCCAGCGCTCGCGGGTCTCGGGGATGAGCTTGCAGAACCAGATCCGCCAGATGATCGTCAACGCGATCCTGAGCGGTCATATCGCGCCCGATTCCGCCTTGCCTTCGAGCCGCGAGCTCGCCGATCAGCTCAACGTGTCGCGCAATACTGTGGTGCTCGCATATCAGCAACTGGTCGAAGAAGGCTATCTCGTGTCGCGCGAACGCAGCGGCCATTTCGTGAATCCCGCAACAGAGGAACTGCAACGCGGCTTCACCGCGACGGGCGTCGCCGACACGACGAGCATCGAGACGCAGCAAGGTCATCCCGACTGGAGCGCGCGCATCAGACATGCGCCTTCGCATCAGCGCAATATCGTCAAGCCGTCGAACTGGCAGAGTTACGAATATCCCTTCATTTACGGGCAATTCGATACCGAGCTGTTCCCGACGAGCGACTGGCGCGAGAGCTGCATGCACGGACTTTCGGTGATGGAAATCCGCAACTGGGCGCCCGATCTGATCGAACGCGACGACGAGACGCTCGTCGAACAGATACGAACGCGCGTGCTGCCGCGTCGCGGTGTGTTCGCGATGCCCGACGAGATCGTCGTCACGAACGGCTGCCAGCAGGCGCTCTATCTGATGGGCGATCTCCTGTGCGGCACGCAGGTGAAGGTCGGCATGGAGAACCCCGGCTATCCCGATGCGCGCAATATCTTTCAGCATCACAACGCACAGATCGTTCCGCTGGAGGTCGATGAAAGCGGCGCGGTCATCGACGATGAAAGCGTGATCGCCCAATGCGATTACGTGTACGTCACGCCGAGTCATCAATGCCCGACGACCGTGACGATGCCGATCGAGCGGCGGCGCAGATTGCTCGATCTGTCGGTGAAGCATGACTTCATCGTCATCGAGGACGACTACGAGAGCGAGAACACGTTTTCCGGGACGCCCCATCCGGCGTTGAAGAGCCTCGATACGGCGGAGCGTGTCGTGTATATCGGCTCGCTTTCGAAGACGCTCGCGCCGGGCTTGCGGCTCGGGTATATCGTCGCGCCGCGCACATTGATACGCGAATTGCGCGCGCTGCGTCGATTGATGATCCGGCATCCGGCCGCGTACATTCAGCGCGCCTTTGCGACCTTTCTCGCACTCGGTCATCACGACACGCTCTTGCGCAAGCTCGGGCGCGTCTACAAGGAGCGCGCCGAAGTGCTGATGGACGCGCTCGCCACGCATCTGCCGGAGTTGCGTGCGTCGAAGGTGACGGGCGGCGCATCGTGCTGGGTCGAAGGTCCGCCGTGGCTCGACGCGACACGCCTCGCAAGAGATGCGCAAGCGCTCGGCGTGCTGATCGAACCGGGCAGCGTGTTCTTCGCCGATCCCGCCGATGGTCAGCGATGCTTCCGCATGGGCTTTTCAGCGATCCGCGCCGAGCTGATCGAACCGGGTGTGCGCGTGCTGGCTCAGGTCGTGCAGCAGCGGCGTCCTTGAGCGTGCACGCCTATTTCCACGGCGCCATTGCATGGAACACGCCGTCGCGCCGCACGAGCGCATGAAACAGCGCAGCCGCGAGATGCACGACGATCAACGCGAAGAAACACAACGCGAGAAAGCGATGCGCGTTCCAGAGCAGCGTATGCAACGAATTGCTATGAGGCAGGAGCGACGGTAAGTGAAGGCCGCCTATCACGACGGGATAATCCGCCGCGGACAGCATCCCATAGCCGAGCAGCGGCAACGCGATCATCAACGCATAGAACGCATAGTGCGATAGATGCGCTGCGAGCTTCATCGGCTCGGGCATGTTCGCGGGCAGCGGCGGCGCACCGCGCGCGAGCCTTACCGCGAGACGAATCAACGCGAGCACGAGAATCGCGATGCCGAGCGGCTTGTGGATGGACACGAGCGTCAGATAGTCCGGCCTCACCGTCGACACCATGCCGACGCCGATGAACAGCATCGCGAGAATGCATATCGCCATGATCCAGTGCAGGGCGCGTTGCAGCGGCGAGAACCGCTCGTTGATCGCGTTCATGGCTTGGCTCCTTGCGCGGGCGTGTGCGGGTAGTACTTGTCCTCGGCGGTGCGTCGATTGAACGAGACGGAGTAAGCGGCCGAGCGCGCGGCGGGGAATGGATCGTCGGACACGCGCATGCCGGATGGCAGCACGGTCGGGTCGAAGTTGAGATCGCGGCACGGACCGTCGGGCTCGGGTTCGATCGCCTTGACGACGAGCGTGCCCACTTCCACCGTGTGCCGGTCTTCCGGCCAGGCCTTGCTCGGGTCGGCGGTCGGATCGCCGGGATTCGCGACGGTGACGACCATCGCCCAGCGTTGCGGTGCGCTCTGCACGCGCTGCTTGATTTCGGCATCGAGGAAATTCGCGCCCTTCTGCTTCAGCTCGTCCGGCGTGAGGTTCTCGGGCTTCGCCGCGGGAATGAAGGACCAGCGCACCGCCTGATTCTGCCCGTCCGCGTTCGTGAAGATGAAGCTGTTCAGGCTGTTGTAGCGCTCGTCCGCATACGAGGCCGTCCACGGCGCGCTGCCCGCCCATGCGCCGAACGCGCCGATTTCCGGATGCGCGGCGGCGAACTTCTGCATCGACTCGGGATCGTTCTTGTTCGCGAGCGCGCGTTGCAGGTCGTAGAAGGCCTGCGGGGTCGCGACGGGGAAGATCGGGGCATCGATCATCGCGGAGCGCCACTCGCTTGCATCGGGCATCACGATGCGCAGGCTCAGGCCGCGCACGCGGGCCATCGCGTCGGATGCCTGCGGGTCTGGCGTCGCGAGATTGAACCGGCCCGTGACGGGATACGTGCCCGGCATGAACATTTTGGCTTTGGAGAGCGCGGCGCCCGAACCGTTGGATTCGAAGTCACCGGTGAAGCAGATGCCCTTCGCATGATTGCGCCGGAACCCGGGCACCGCGCCGCCAGGCGGCGCCAGGCTGCCGACGATCTTCGCCGGCGTGAGGCGATGCGGCGTGAGCCAACCGCCCGTGTAGGCGAAGGCCGCGACCAGCACGACGGCGATGGCCGCGATGAGCAACAGCGCGGGAAGGGGCGAACGCGGGGCAGCGGGTCTATCAGTCATCGTAGTCTCTCGATCAACGATTCTGTTGCACGGTAATCTAGCAGCGTGAGGGGAATCGTGCCAGCAACGCGCAAAAATCGCAGATACCCTTGTTTATCCGGCGTTGTTCGCATGACGCAGAACATCTACCGCGATGCCGAGTTCTTCTCGGGCTACGGGCGCTCGAATCGTTCAAATCATGGGCTCGATACGGGATGCGGATACGGCTGGCTCTGCCGATGGGCCGGCGACCGCGGCGCATGTGTCGGGTGAGGACGGGTCGGAGAAGATGCTTGGGCTCAGGCGTCGAATGCGCACTGGCGGCATGCGCAATGCCCACGCGCCGCGAAAGCGCGTCTACGCAAGCGACTGCATGACGAAGCGGGGCAAGCGCATTGAAAATGCGATGATGCGGCACACACTACGGCCGATAAAGAACGCTCTCGCAGAGAATCCGCAAGCAACCCTGCGTCGCGCCGCCATCGAACATTGCGCCGAGACTACCCGGCCTTAAGAACCCGCAACGCAACCGCCCCCGCCGCCTCGCTTTCCGCATTCTGTTTCGCCTCGCGCATCGACAGATAGCGCAGACAGCACACGCGCAGAAACGACGCGAAGTTGGTCGGTACCTCGCCGCGCAGCGCGATCAGTTCGTCGTAGAGTTTGACGGCGAACTGGCTCGTCGTCAGATTCTCGCGCCCGGCGATTTCCTGCAGCACGTCCCAGAAGAGATTTTCGAGCCGCACCGTGGTGATCACGCCATGAATGCGCAGCGAACGCGTGCGCGACTCATAGAGGATCGGGTCGGCGTTGATATACACCCCACACATGACGAAAGCCTCCGTAAAACAGGCCGCCGCGCTCGCGCACGACGGCCAACTGAAAAAGCTACTCCGCTACGTGTCGAGCGGCAATCGCGTCAAACCCTGCGCGCCTTCATCTGCCCGGCGATGTAGTCCGCCTGGCGAATCGCCAGCGTGACGATCGTGAGCGTCGGGTTTTCCGCCGCGCCCGTCGTGAACTGGCTGCCATCGGAGATGAACAGGTTCGCCACTTCGTGCGTCTGGCCGTGCGGATTGCAGACACCGTCGTCGGCTTTCGCGCTCATGCGCGCGGTGCCGAGATTGTGCGTCGACGGATACGGCGGCACGATGTACGTCGCCTTCGCGCCCGCCGCTTCGTACACCGCGCTGCCCTGCTTGTACGCGTGCTCGCGCATCGCTTCGTCGTTCGGATGATCGTCGAAGTGAACGTTCGGCACCGGCAGACCGTACTGATCCTTCACGTTGGTATTGAGCGTGACGCGGTTCGATTCGCGCGGCATGTCCTCGCCGACGATCCACATGCCCGCCGTGTACTGGTACTGGTCCAGCGCCGCCGTGAAGTTCGGGCCCCACGCGCCCGGATCGAGAAACGCCGCGTAGAACGGCAGCCCGAGCGAAACCGTCTCCATGTGATAGCCGCCCGCGAAGCCGCGCTTCGGATCGAACACCGCTTCGTCCTCGATGATCCCCGCCATCGTCGTGCCCTTGTACATCTCGACCTTGTCCTCGAACACGCCGTAGACCGAGCCGGTGGTATGCCGCATGTAGTTGCGGCCCACCTGCCCGGAGCCGTTCGCGAGGCCATCGGGGAATTTGCTCGACTGCGAATTGAGCAGCAGGCGCGGCGTCTCGATCGCATTGCCCGCCACGGCGACGACGCGCGCCCGCTGCCGCTGCAGCTTGCCGTTCGCATCGTAGTAGACGACGCCCGTCACCTTGTCGCGCGCATCGTGCTCGATCTTCACGACGTGCGCCTGCGTGCGCAACTCCATGTGACCCGTGGCCTGAGCGCGCGGCAGTTCGGTATAGAGCGTCGACCACTTCGCGCCCATGCGGCAGCCCTGAAAGCAGAAGCCGCGCTGGAAACAATGCGTGCGATTGTCGCGCACCGTGCTGTTGATCGCCATATGGCCGGTGTTGCACTCCTTGTAGCCGACCTTCGTCGCACCCGCCGACATCACCTTGAAGTTGTTGTTTCCCGGCAGACCCGGCAGGCCGTTCGTGCGTGTCACGCCCATTTTCTTTTCGGCGCGGTCGTAGTAAGGGTCGAGCTCCTCACGCGTGATCGGCCAGTCGAGCAGCGTGGCGCCCTGCACGTCGCCGTAAGTGGTCTTGGCCTTGAATTCATGCGGCTGGATACGCAGACTCGCGCCCGCCCAGTGCGTGGTCGTGCCGCCGACCGTCTTGCAGACCCACGCCGGCAGATTCGGAAAGTCCTGCGCAAGGCGCCACGATCCGGACGTCGTGCGCATGTCGAGCCACGAGAGCATCTTGAAGGCGTCCCACTCGGACGTTGAGAAATCGCCTTGCGTATGCGACTTGCCCGCTTCGAGCACCACCACGTCGATGCCCTTCTGCGCGAGTTCGTTGGCGAGCGTGCCGCCGCCCGCACCCGATCCGATGACGACGACCACATTGCCGTCGCTGTGCTTGAACTGCACCTTGTTACCCTGATCCATGTCGGTCTCCGCTCGTTGCTTGATGGGCGCGCTCTTCAACTGTCCGTCGGGATGGGCCCGCTCGCGCCGGCAGGTGGATCGGGCAGCCACGACAGGCTGTTGAAGCCCTGATGCAGATAGCCGCCATCGCCTTTCGACGCGCCGTAGCCGAAGTGCTCGTACGCCATCGGATTGCTGTACAGGGAAACCACGGCGGTGCTGCGCACCGTGTTGAAGAACGGCGTGCCCGCGAGCGCGGCGACGTCCTGCGCCTTGTCGTTCGCGCCGCGCTTCGTCCAGTCGGAGCGGGCTTTCGCATCCAGTTGAGCGACGCCGTCGGCGAGTTGTTGACGCACTGCGGGATCGGCTTTCGCCTTGGCATCGAGATCCTTGACGACGAGCGCATAGACGGCGTCATCGAGCGTTGCGTGCGGATAGATCTGCCGCGTCACCTGCAAGAGCACCTCGCCTTGATGCGTGTCGAGCCCCTGCATTTCGAGCGCCCAGACGCGGCTCGGCGCAAGACTCGCGAAGATCGACGTCGCGGCGATCGTGCCGACCAGCACACCCGTGCCGCGCAGGAATTCGCGTCGTGTCAGCGCGATCGTCGGGGGGGCGGCGGCGATTCCATCATGTTCGTGATGATGTCCACCGTCGTGCGCGCGCCGCTGCGCGACGATCGGGATGATCGTGTCTCGCATGTCTCTCTCCTTGTGGGGTGCTGCAACAACTTATGTATGTGCTCCCGCGGTGCCGCCGTGACTACTCGTAATGTCCGTGACGTTCGAGCACTTCGATCTTGTAGCCGTCCGGATCCTGAATGAAGAAATAACGCGCGATCAGCGAGCCGTCGTCGTTCCTGAACTCGCGCACGTCGTTGGGCGTAAGACCCAGGCCAATCAGGCGCTCGCGCTCGGCCTTCACGTCCGGCACGCTCACCGCGACATGGCCGTAGCCGTCGCCATGCGTATAAGGCTCGGCGCGCCCCTTGTTCCAGGTGAGTTCGAGTTCGGCGTGCGTTTCATCGTTGCGCAGATAGGCGAGCGTGAAGTCCGGAAAATCCAGCCGATGCGCGACGCCGAGATTGAAAGCCTTCTGATAGAAATCGAGCGAGCGTTCCAGATCCCGCACGCGAATCATCGTGTGAATGAGTTTCGACATGAGCGCTTCCTCCTTGTGAGACAAGTTTAGGAAGCGGCGCGCGCAGAGGGTAATGGCGGGTTAAATCGGGCATTAGGCGTTTCCCCGAGGCGGACGGGCGCGCCTCGTTCAGGAAACGAGCCGCTACGACAGCATCCAGGTTCGCGCGAAGGCGTCGAAACGCGTGACCTCTTCGGATCGCCACTGCGCGCTTCGCCCAAGCTCTTCCGCGATGATGCGGGCGACGTCCGGCGCGGCGTCGCGGGCAGCGGCGGCATCGAGAAACAGCGCGCGATTGCGGCGCGCCAGCACATCCTCGACACATCGGGCGAGTTCCGCCCGAACCGCGAAACGCGTCTGCGCCTCGGTCAGCCCGCTCGCCTTCACCAGCACGTTCTGCGCGCCGGGCAGACGGTCGATCACGGCGGCATCGGAGCCGTACTGGCCGCGCTGCTCCGCTGTCGCGCCATGCAGCGGCAGCGACGCCGTCCGGCAGGGCGCAGCCGGCAACAGGCCCTTCGCGGCCGCGAGATCGATGACCTGCTGCGCCATCAGCCGATACGTCGTCCACTTGCCGCCCGTCACGGTGATCATGCCCGTCGCGTTCATCTCGATCGTATGTTCGCGCGAGAGCGCCGCCGTCGACGCCTGGGCGCCGGCCTTCACGAGCGGACGAAGCCCCGCCCAGACGCTTAGAACGTCGTCGCGCGTGGGCTTGACGGACAGGTAATCCGACGCCGTCGCGAGAATGAAGTCTATGTCCTCGTCGCTTGCGCGGGGATCGAGCGGCAAGTCCTGACGCGGCGTATCGGTCGTGCCGACGATCGTGTGGCCGTGCCACGGCACCAGAAAAAGCACGCGGCCGTCTTTCGTCTTCGGCACGAGGATCGCGTCGTTGCTGTGCAGGAAGCGGCCCGGCAACGTCAGATGAACGCCCTGGCTCGGCGCCACGATCGGGCGCGCGCCCGGTTCGGCCATCGCGCGGATCGAATCGACCCAGACGCCCGTCGCGTTGACGAGGCAGCGCGCGCCGACGGTGAGGCTATCTCCCGTTTCGACGTCCGTCACCGATAGCCGATGATGCCCCGCCGCGCGATCGAAGCCGACGCCGCGCACGGCGGCATTGTTCAGCGCGAGCCCGCCGAGATCGAACAGCGTGCGCATCAGCGCGATGGCGAGCCGCGCGTCGTCGAACTGGCCGTCATGGTATAGCGTGCCGCCGCGCAGCGCGTGACCGTCGAGGCTGTCGGCGAGCATCGGCGATCTCGCGCGCGTTTGCGCGAGGCTGAGGCTGCGGCTCGCGCCGAGGTTGGACGCGCCCGCGAGCCAGTCGTACATTTTCAGTCCCGCGCCGTAGATCAGCTTGTCTCCGAAGCGATACGCCGGAACGACGAAGCCGAGGGCATGCACGAGATGCGGCGCGTTGCGCGCGAGCAGGCCGCGCTCGCGCAACGCCTCGCGAACGAGCGGAATGTTGCCTTGCGCGAGATAACGCACGCCGCCGTGAACGAGCTTCGTGGCCTTGCTCGACGTGCCTTTGGCAAAATCGCGCGCTTCGAGCAGCAAGGTCCGATAACCGCGCGACGCCGCGTCGACGGCCGTGCCGAGGCCGCTCGCGCCGCCGCCGATCACGACGACATCGAAGAGCGGTGTGTTGTCCAGTTCGCGCAAGAGGGATGCGCGGTCGGAAGGCGTGGTGATTGTCACTTGTCGTTGTGTTTGCAAACCTGGAGGTTCGTCGAATCGCGATTGACCATGTGATGACCGTTCCCTGTTCCCTTCGGAAACGCCGCACAATCGCCCGCGCGCTGCAAGGTCGATCCTGGGCATGGCAAATCTATGTATTGGCGATCAGCAGTTCTTCGGCATTGTTCGGCGGACGCAGGCCATCGGTCCGGTTCGAGAAGTATCGCCGGGTCAGATCCGCGGCGGATACGTGCCGCGCGTCCCTGAAGCCCGCATCGCGCGCCATCGCATGAATGTCCGCCGGCATGAAGAAGCTGATGAACGGCGTGCCGCTCGCACGCGCGCCCTTCTCAGCCATTTCCAGGCCCGGACGCACGTCGGGGTCCGCGAGTTCGAGCGGCAGCAGGAAGGTCATCGCGAAGGTCGAGCCCGATGCAAAGCCCGCGACTTCGCGCAATGTGGCCGCGTTCGCTTCCTTCGTGAGATACATGCTGACGCCCGTCGACACGACGATAGCGGGCCTGCTTTGGTCGAAACCATTCTTCACGAGCTTCTCGCGCCACGATTCTCCCTCTTCGAAATCCACCGGCACGAAATGCAGCCGCTCGGACACGCCATAACCGAGTTCGATCAGACGCCGGCGCTTCCACGCCTGCGGCCCCGGCGGATCGACTTCGAAAATGTGCAGCCGCGCCGCGATCTCCGGCCTGCGCTGCGCGAAGCTGTCGAGACCCGCACCGAGGATGACATACTGCGTCACGCCGCGATCGACCTCTTGCACGACGAGATCTTCGATGAAGCGCGCACGCGCAACGATCGACGCACGGAAAGGCCGCGTGAACTGCGGGTTCATGTCGCCGCGTTCGCGCCAGTTCGCAGCGGGCGCGAGCAATGCAAGGCCGATCTTGTCTTCCAGCACATGCGGCGGAGCATCGGCTTCGGCGTGCAACGCGCGCCACATCGCGACGCGTGCGGCGGTGCTGTCGGGCGCCGCGTTGGTGTTGTCGTTCATGCTTCAGCGTTCGATGAAGATGGAAGCAGAGAATGTCTCACACTTCGCCGCCGTCGTCTCCACACTACAATCGGTACTTCCGCTGCACACGAGAAACGAGCACAAGGACGTGAACATGGCGCAAGCGCCGCGCATCGACCGCAACGAAGACAGCCGCACGCAAACCGAGCGCCGCTGGCTCACGATCGGCGGACCCATTCTCTTTCTGCTGCTCTGGTCCGCCGGATTTCCGATCGCGAAGACCGGCCTGCACTATGCGTCGCCGCTGACGTTTTTATCGATACGCTTTGCGTTGAGCGTCGGCGTGCTGCTCGCCGTGTGCGCGGTGCGGCGTCCGCAATGGCCGCGCAATGCCCGCGCGTGGCTGCATCTCGGCGTCGTCGGCTTTCTCGTGCAGGTCATGTACTTCGGGCTCAGTTATCTGTCGATGACGGCGGGCATCGCGACCTCGGTGCTCGCGTTGATCGTGTCCTTGCAGCCGATTCTCGTCGGCGTGCTCGCGCCGAAGTTCGTCGGCGAGCGGATCGGCGTTCGGCGCTGGATCGGCTTGCTGCTCGGGCTCGCGGGCGCGGCGGGCGTGATCGCCGCGCGCGGGCCGCTGCATGCCGGTTCGCTCGGACCGGTGCTGCTCGCGATCGGCGCGCTCATCGGCATCACGGGCGCGATGCTCTACGAGAAGCGGCTCGGCACGGCGCAGGATCCGATCACGTCGAACCTCATTCAATACAGCGTCGGCTTCGTCTTTTGCGCGCCGATGGCGCTCGCCTTCGAGCACACGCAAGTGCAATGGACACCCACGTTAATCGCCACGCTCGCCTATCTCGTGATCGGCAATTCGCTGATCGCGATCACGCTGCTGCTCGCGATGACACGCGCGGGCAAGGTCTCGCAAGTCGCGTCGCTGTTCTTCTTCATTCCGCCCGCGGCCGCGGTGCTGTCCTACTTCTTCCTCGGCGAAGTGTTGCCGGCGGCCGCATGGTGGGCGATGGGCGTCGCGGTGCTCGGCGTTGCGATCGCAACGTGGAGCCCGCGCAGGTGACGCCTTCAGTGCGAATGCTTCGGCACCTCCGCGCCGCGGCAGCCGACGAGGAAATCGAAGTCGCAACCTTCATCGGCTTGCAGCACATGCTCCACATATAGCTTGCGATAGCCCGTGCGATCCTCGGGAATCTCGCTCTTCGCCGCTTGCCATGCTTCGAGGCGCGAGCGGATTTCGTCGTCGTCGATATCGATGCGCAGTACGCCCTTCTCGCAATCGAGCTCGATCCAGTCGCCGTCGCGCACGATCGCAAGCGGCCCGCCCGCGCGCGCCTCGGGCGCGACGTGGAGCACCACCGTGCCGTACGCCGTGCCGCTCATGCGCGCATCCGATACGCGCACCATGTCCGTCACGCCTTGCGCGAGCAGCTTCGGCGGCAAGCCCATGTTGCCGACCTCGGCCATGCCCGGATAGCCCTTCGGCCCGCAGTTCTTCATCACGAGCACGGAGTCCGCCGTGACGTCGAGATCGGGATCGGCAATGCGCTGCTTGTAGTCGTCGAAGTTCTCGAAGACGACCGCGCGGCCGCGATGCGTGAGAAGCGCGGGCGTCGCCGCCGATGGCTTCAGCACCGCGCCGTTCGGCGCGAGATTGCCGCGCAGTATGCACAATCCGCCATCGGCGACGAGCGGCTTCGCAATCGGACGGATCACTTCGTCGTTATAGATCGGCGCTTCTTGCACGTTCTCCCACAGCGTGTGGCCGTTGGCCGTGAGCGCATCCGGATGCGGGATCAGGTTCGCTTCGCCGAGACGCCTCAACACCGCGGGCAAACCGCCCGCATAGTAAAACTCTTCCATCAGGAAGCGCCCCGAGGGCTGCAAGTCGACGAGCGTCGGCGTGCCGCGTCCGATGCGGGTCCAGTCGTCGAGTTCGAGCTTCACGCCGATGCGTCCCGCGATCGCCTTCAGATGGATCGCCGCATTGGTCGAGCCGCCGATCGCCGCGTTCGCGCGGATCGCATTCTCGAACGCCTCGCGCGTGAGCAGCTTCGAGAGGCGCAAGTCTTCCAGCGCCATCTCGACAATACGCATGCCCGACAGATGCGCGAGCACATAGCGCCGCGAATCGACGGCCGGAATCGCCGCATTGTGCGGCAGCGTGACGCCGAGCGCTTCGGCCATGCAGGCCATCGTCGATGCGGTGCCCATCGTGTTGCAGGTGCCCGTCGAGCGCGACATGCCCGCTTCCGCCGACATGAACTCGTGTATCGAGATCTTTCCCGCCTTCACCTGCTCGCTCAGTTGCCAGACGACGGTTCCCGAGCCGATGTCGCGGCCGTGGTGCTTGCCGTTCAACATCGGGCCGCCGGAGACGACGATCGCGGGCACGTCGCAGCTCGCCGCGCCCATCAGCAGGGCGGGCGTCGTCTTGTCGCAACCGACGAGCAGCACGACCGCATCGACGGGATTGCCGCGTATGGCTTCCTCGACGTCCATGCTCGCGAGATTGCGCGTGAACATCGCGGTGGGCCGCAGGTTCGATTCGCCGTTCGAGAACACCGGAAACTCAACGGGAAATCCTCCCGCTTCATACACCCCGCGTTTCACGTGTTCGGCGAGCTTGCGAAAGTGCGAATTGCACGGCGTTAGTTCGGACCACGTATTACATATGCCGATGATCGGCTTGCCCGCGAACTCGTGATCCGGAATGCCCTGGTTTTTCATCCAGCTCCGGTACATGAAACCGTTCTTGTCGGCGGTGCCGAACCATGCGGCCGAACGGAGCTTGGTTTTTGGGGGGGCGCTCATGGTTTTGCTCACTCTGCGAGAAAGTCCTATAAATAGCATGACTATATGCAGGACACGCACCGGGAAAACGCTAATCGAAACGTCAAAACACTCTGCATATAGTTTGTCTATTGAAGTCGGCGCGCGGGCTTCGCAGATCCCAATTACTAGTTCAAACACGCCGCGCTTTCGAATCGCCCTCTCGCACACTGCTCGCATCGTCATCCGCAACGCTGCCGTCTTTCATTGATGAAAGCGGCGTGCGGACGGCATGCCGTGAAACCCAGTATCTGAACGTGATCGACGATGAGTCGACCCATCGACCAACGAAGAAGAGACCGGAGGAAAACATGGCGCAAGATCGGGATGACGACGCAAAAGACAGCCGCCTCATCAGTGCGGGCAGGCGCGGCATCATGCAGGGCGCGGGACTCGGCGCGGCGCTGTCGCTCCTGGGCGGCGTGACCGGCGGCGGCGGGCTGATCTCGACCGCGCAGGCGGCCGAAGCGGCGTTCCCGCAGCACAAGAAATGGAAGATCGTGTTCGTCAATCACGTGACGACGAATCCCTTCTTCGTGCCCACGCAGTACGGCATTCAGGATGCGTGCGCCATGTTCGGCATGGACTATCAGTGGACCGGCTCGGCCACGTCCGATGCGGGCGAAATGGTGCGCGCGGTGAACTCCGCGATCGCCGCGAAAGCCGATGCGATCGCCGTGCCTATCGTCGATCCGAACGCATTCGACAAGCCCATCCAGGCCGCGCTCGATGCGGGCATTCCGGTGTTCGCTTACAACGCCGACGCGCCGCGCGGCAAGACCAATCCGCGGCTCGCGTATATCGGCCAGGATCTGTATCTGTCGGGCTATCAGATGGGCGAGCGCATCGCGAGCCTGATCGACAGCGGCCTGGTCGCGCTCTTCATTGCGACGCCGGGACAGTTGAACATCCAGCCTCGTCTCGACGGCGCAAGCGATGCGATCAAGAAGTCCGGCAAGAAGATCGACATTCAGACCGTCGCGACTGGAGCAACCGTCAACGAAGAACTTTCGAAGATCAAGTCGTTCTATCTCGGCCACCAGGATTTGAAAGGCATGTTCGCCGTCGATGCAGGCAGCACGCAAGGCGTCGCGCAGGTGATGAAGGAGTCGAATCTGCCGTCGAAGGGCGTGCACGGCGGCGGCTTCGATCTGCTGCCGCAGACCATTCAGCTCATTCACGAAGGCTTCCTCGATTTCACCATCGACCAGCAGCCTTACGTGCAGGGCTTCTACACGGTGATGGAAGCGTTCGTGTTCCTCGCATCGGGCGGGCTCGTCGGGCCGGCGAACATCAACACGGGTCTCAAGTTCGTGACGAAGGATACGGTCGAGCCTTATCTCAACACCTCGACGCGTTACGAAGGCAAGACC
Organism: Caballeronia sp. INML2; assembly: GCF_023631365.1. Taxonomy (NCBI): domain Bacteria; kingdom Pseudomonadati; phylum Pseudomonadota; class Betaproteobacteria; order Burkholderiales; family Burkholderiaceae; genus Caballeronia; species Caballeronia sp. INML2. The sequence continues at coordinate 89,001 of NZ_JALQDH010000082.1, forward strand.
ACCAAGCCGCAAATCGTGCCCATGAAAGGCGCGATCAAGTCCTGATGAACACGGTCAACGAACCTCGTAAAGCAACCACGCCCGCGCAGACCGGCAGTCCGCGCGGCGCGTGGGCGTCTCATTGGGCGCCCGAATTGCGCATCCTGTTGGTCGCCTTGCTGCTCGCGGCGTATTTCCAGTTCGTCAATCACGACTTCCTGCTGAGCAACGCGAGCCTCGTCAATCTTTCGCAGTACGTTGCGCCGGTCGCGATCATCGCGTTCGGCGAAATCATGCTGATGATCGGCGGCGACATCGACTTGTCAGCGGGCATGGTGTTCGCGTTCGCGCCGTTCATGATGGTGTTCGCCAACGATGCGGGCGCGCCGATGTGGCTCGCGGTCATTGCCGGGCTTATCGCGGCGGCGATCATCGGCTTTATCAACGGCGCGGTGACGGTCTATCTACGCCTGCCTTCCTTCGTGACGACGCTCGGCACGCTCTTTCTCATCAACGGCATCACGCTGACCGTGTCGCGCGGCACGCCCGCCGCGACGCCCGGCTCGCCCGAGTTCGCCGCCGTGATGGGCGCGTGGGGCTACAGCGAGATCATCTGGACCGTGGCGATCGCGTTCGTCATGCATGTGCTGTTGCGGCATACGCGCTGGGGTCTGCACACGCAGGCGGCGGGTGCGAACGCGCTCGGCGCGAGCGAGGCGGGCATCCGCGTGAACCGGCTGCGGCTCGGCAATTTCGTGATCGCCGCAGTGCTCGCGGGCTTCACGGGCATCCTCGAGAGCTTCCGCATCACGTCGATCGATCCGCAAGCGGGCGGCAACCAGATCATGTTCCTCGCGGTCGCCGCCGCCGTGATCGGCGGCACGCCGTTGACGGGCGGCTCGGGCACGATCGTAGGCGGCCTGCTCGGCGCGGCGGTGCTCGGCATTCTGAGCGACGGCTTCACGCTCATCGGCATCAACGCGTTCACGTTCAACATCATTCTCGGGGCCGCGATTCTCGCCGCGATGATCTTCAACATCCACGTCGGGCGCATCCGCCGCAGGGGAGCACGGTGATGGCAGAACCGCTAACGGCTCCCGCCGCATCCGCCGATCTCGCGCTGCGTGGCGACAACCTAGTCAAGCGCTTCGGGGCGGTCACCGCGCTCGACGGCGTCTCGCTCACGCTCGGCCAAGGCGAAATTCTCGGCATTCTCGGCGACAACGGCGCGGGCAAGTCCACGCTCGTCAAGATTCTCACGGGCTTTCATCAGCAGACGAGCGGCACGTTGCATGTGCACGGCGAAGAGACGCTGCTCAAGTCCGTCGATCATGCGCGCGCGCTCGGCATCGAATGCGTGTATCAGGATCTCGCGCTTGCGAATTCGCTGTCGATCTACCACAACATGTTCCTCAATCGGGAGATCGTGCGGCGCGGGCCCGCCCGCCTGTTGCGTCTCGTCGATCACAAGCAGATGCGCGAGCGTGCGGCGCAGTGTCTCGAGGATATCGGCGTGCATGTGCCTTCCGTCGATCTGCCCGTCGAGCGGCTGTCGGGCGGTCAGCGTCAGGCCATCGCCGTTGCGCGGGCGGTGCATTCGAACGCGAGAATCCTGCTCCTCGACGAACCCCTCGCGGCGATGGGCGCGCGCGAGGCCGCGCTTATCATCGATCTCGTGATGCGCCTGAAGGAGAAAGGCGGGCTCTCGATCATCATGATCATGCACAACTATGCGCAGACGCTCGACATCGCGGATCGCATCATGTTGATGCAGCGCGGACGCGTGACCTATGAGCAGCGCAGCGCGAATACGTCGGTCGCGGAGCTGATGGATATCGTGAGGCGGGAATATCGGGCGATGCGCGCGACGACTGCAACCTAGAGGGCGCGCACGCCGCATCATGGATTACCGCAACCCGAAGCAACGCAAGAGCATGCACGGGCGCATCGTGCAGGAGCTCGGTATGCAGATCGTGAGCGGCCGCATCAGGCCCGGCGAGCGTCTGCCGGCCGAGCCCACGCTGTGCGAGAACTACGGCGTGAGCCGCCCGGTGCTGCGCGAGGCGACGCGCGTGCTCGTTGCGAAGGGGCTCGTCGTGTCGAAGCCGCGCGTGGGCAGCGTCGTGCGCGCGCGCGACGAGTGGCACATGCTCGACCCCGATGTGCTCGTGTGGACCATCAGTCATCTTCCCGAAGGCGAGTTCTTCCGCTCGCTGATGACGGTGCGCCAGATCATCGAACCCGCCGCCGCCGCGCTCGCGGCCATCTCCGCCACCGATGAGGACATCGCGCGCATCGCCGCCGCGTATGAGCGCATGGAAGGCGCGCAAAGCGCCGCCGACCTGCTCGATCCGGATCTGGCGTTTCATCACGCGATCATGACGGCGACGCATAACGACATGCTCGCGTATATCGGCAACATGCTGTCGCTCGCGCTCAGCGAATCGATCAAGCTGACGAGCCGTCATCCGAACACGCATGCGCTGTCGCTGCCGCGGCACAAGGCGATCTTCACCGCGATCGCGAACCGCGATGCGCTCGCTGCACGTCAGGCGAGCGTCGTGCAGCTCGACAATGCGCGCGCCGACGCCACCTCGATTCTGGGCGGCGCTGCGCTCGAACCGGATCGGCCGCTGTCGGGGTAACAATTCCCGATCTTGCGCGGTCGTAACGTTTGCTCGACGCGAAAAATGTTCAAGTACCGTCCATCCCCGCCGTAAACCCTATTGAGACCGGCATCGACGCGGTCTCCTCTTCGCCCCCTGCCTCCGGCAGCGCCCATCTCCGGGCGGTTCATCGGGGCCAATAGACGAGCATTCCACCATCCTTGCGCGCGACGCGGGATGAAGGTCCGTCACCGGTCCGTCCGCGTTCGTCCGGACGACTCGCGGAACGTGCGCCTACTTCGTGGACATGGATATTGACCATTTAGTAGTGCGTATCGACATGACGATTTCAATTCAATCCAATATTCCGGCTTTCCGTTTCATTCGATGCAAAGCCGTTGCGCTCGCCGCCGCGGCAAGCGTGCTGCTTGCCGCATGCGGCGGCGGCGGCGGTGGCGGCGGCGACACCGCTGCGTCCTCGAACGCCTCGCGTAGTGGCGGCGCGTCATCCGTGTCGGTTCCGGCGACGGATATTCCGGCCTCGGACACGGGGACATCGAAGATCACGACAAGTCCTTCTTCAGCGAGCAGCGCCGTGGGTGCGCCCGCGACGAATCCCGCCGTCGCCGAAAACACGGTGCCGGCGAGCGGCGCGTCGTCGCCCGTCGTCAGCGCGCCCGATCCGGCCTCGGGCGCCGGCAACGCGACGACGCCGCCGCCTTTGTCCGCGCGGCCCTTCTACGGCGTGAACGGCCACAACAACGAGGGCGGCGCCTACGATCTCTCCAGCCCCGCGCTGCAGCTTTCGCAATTGCAGGATCTCGGCGCGAAGCTGTATCGCAACGAGGTGTATAGCCAGGGCACCGCGAACAAGCTCGCGGGCATCGCCCAATTGATGGCGGCCGGCGGCGTCACCGTGTATCCGGTGATGCTCATGGGCATCGATACGTTCAATAGCGAAACCGAAGGCTACAACGCGGGCTTCGCGCTCGGTCAGCAAACGGCGACCTCGCGCCGTTACCCGTACTACGAGGTCACGAACGAGATGGAAGCCGAGATTCTCGTCGGCAATGTCGATGGCGTTTATCCGCAGCAATTCGATCTCGTGAAGTTCAGAATCCTGCGTGGCGTGATCCGCGGCATGATCGCGGGCATCAAGTCGGTGGATACGTCGGGCAAGATCATCATGGGCGGCGGCACCTGGCTGCACTACGGCTTCCAGCAGATGCTCGCGGCCGGCATGGAGCCGGACGGCAGCGTCGGGCATCCGGTCGTCGACTGGGACATCACCGCGTGGCACTGGTACTCCGAACAGGGCGATATCACCAACGCGTGCGGCGGCACCGGCTGTCATAACGTGCTCGCCGCGCTCAACGCGCTCGGCAAGCCGATCTGGATCAACGAGTTCGGCGTGCGCCCGAACTACGGCACCGATCAGCAGATCGCGGCGTATCTCGTCGGCAATCGCATGATGGCGCAGTTCGTCGCGCTCGCATCGACGTACGATATCGAATCGATCCAGAGCTACGAGCTCTACGACGATCCAGTGGGCGGAGAAGGTGCGTTCGGTTTGCTGAAGAACGACGGCGTGACGCAAAAGCCCGCCTACGCCGCATACAAGAGCTTCGTCGCGACGAATCCTATGTGATGTCCGCGCCTTCGATCATCACCCGGCCATTTTCGATGCGGATCGGAATCCGCCTGAGGCTCGCGCCGAGGCACGGCCCATCGACGCACATGCCGTCCTCGAAGCGAAACATCGCGCTGTGATGGGCGCACATCAGCAGTCCGCCTTCGTAAGTCCAGAACGCATCCGGCTCGTAGTTGAGCGGTATAGAGAAATGCGGGCAGACGTTGCGATACGCCCACGCTTCGCCGCCGCGGCGCAGCACGAGAATCGAAGGCGCGGCTTCGAGGCCGCCGCCATCGGGCACGTCGTGGAGCGCGCAGATGCCGTTCGATGTGGAATGGCTCACGCGCGCTCCCGCGGGATCAGCACGAAATCGCGCGCCGCGTCGTAGCCGCCGTCCTTGCTCACATACTCGATGACGAGCGAAGGCTTCACGCCGAACACCGCATCGGAGTTCACGTAAGGATCATCGGACGAATATAGTGCGGTCGTCAGGGGCTCGTAGCCGGGCGCGTCGATGCGAAAGTGGATATGCGCGGGACGCATCGGATGACGGCCCGTCGCGAGCAGCATCTGGCCGACCGGGCCATCGGTGGGAATCGGATAGCTCGTCGGCTTGATCGAATGAAATGCGTATGCGCCGTCCGCATCCGTGCGAAAACGCCCGCGCAGGTTGCCTTCGGGCTGATCCGGATCCTGTCCTTCATACATGCCGTTCGGCGCGGTTTGCCAGACTTCGATCAGCGCATCGGCGACGGGCTTTCCGCTCACATCGCTCACCACGCCGTGAAAGTACACCGGCTCGCCATCGCTTTGCGCGATGTTCGCGCCGAGGGCCGCCTCCTTCACGCCGTCGCGATAGAACGGGCCGAGCAGACTGCTTTCGGTCGCGCCGTCATCATGATGCTGGTTGATGTCGTCGAGCACGATAGAAAGCCCCAGCGTGTCCGACAGCAGAATGAACTCCTGCCGGATGCCGTCGCACTTCTTGCCCGTGGCCGTGAGGAACTCGATGCCGCGGCGCCATTCGTCGTGCGTGAGGTTCACGTCGCGCGCGAACGCGTGCAGATGGCGCACGAGCGCCGTGACGATTTCCTTCGTGCGGGCATCGGCGCAATGGCCGAAGGCTTCGGTGACGTTTTGCGTGAGTGACTCGTTCATGGTCGTCGTCCTTCGTAGGCCGCTTCCAGCAACGCACGCAGCGGCGCGCGTTCGACCGGCCGCGGGTTCCAGTACGGGCTCTTCAATGCGACATCGACCGCGATATCGATATCGCTTTCCTTCATGCCGATGTCCTTCAGCGCCGTCGGCGCGCCATTCGCACGCGCAAGCTCGAATGCGCCCCTTGCGGCATCGTCCGTGCCGAGCGCGCGCGCGATGCGCTTCATCGCGTCGGGCGCGGCATCGCGGTTATAGGCGAGCGCATGCGGCAATACGATGGTATGCGTCTGCGCGTGCGGCAGATCGAATGTGCCGCCGAGCGTATGGCATAGCTTGTGATGCAGCGACATGCCGACGCTTCCCAGCACCGTGCCGCACAGCCACGCACCATAGAGGCAATCGCCGCGCGCATCGAGATCGTCCGGTTTCGCGACGACCTTGCCGATGCCCTGTGCGAGCGCGCGGATGCCTTCTTCCGCCATCAGGCTCACGACGGGATTCGCGTCCTGCGCGTACAGCCCTTCGGCCGCGTGCGCGATGGCGTTGATGCCGCTCGTCACCGAAAGCGACGCGGGCAGCGACACGGTGAGTTGCGGATCGTAGATCACGGTCTTCGGCAGCACGCGCATGTCGCGGCCGGTCTTCTTGAGGCCCGCTTCCGTGAGCCCGTAGATGGGCGTCATCTCGGAGCCCGCGTACGTGGTCGGCACGGCGAGTATCGGCAGCGACGATGTCAGCGCGATCGCCTTGCCGAGGCCCGTCGTCGAGCCGCCGCCGATGGCGATCGCGCAATCCGCGCCGATGCGCTGTGCATACTCGCGCGCCTCGCGCGCCGTTTCGACGGGCACATGCATCACCGCTTTCGCGAACACGCCGGCCGCGCGAGGCCCGATGCGTTCGGCGAGCGCTTCGGCCTGGTCGCGCTGCGGCGGTGTCGCGAGAATGAGCGCGCGCTGCGCACCCAGCAGCTCGATCTCGCGTTCGATATGCTCGATGCTCCCCGCGCCGAACACCACGCGCGACGGCATGCCCTGATAAATGAACGATTGCATGATTCCCTATGCGCTCAGCGCGGATAGTAAGGCGGAATATTGGCGTCGACATTCACCCACACCGACTTCGCCTGAGTATATTCGCGCATCACTTCGAAGCCCATCTCGCGGCCATAACCGCTTGCGCCTACGCCGCCGAAGGGCGATCCGGGACTCACGCGTTTGTAGCAGTTGATCCACACCATGCCGCTCTTCAATTGGCGCGCGAAGAGATGCGCGCGTTGCAGCTCGCGCGTCCAGAGGCCCGCGCCGAGGCCGTATTCGGTGCCGTTCGCGATTGCGAGCGCTTCTTCATCGCTCTTGAACGTGCTCACGGCGACGAACGGGCCGAAAACTTCCTCCTGCGCGACGCGATCGGTCGGCTTCGCCTCCACGATGGTCGGCTCGACATAGCAGCCGTTCGCGAGCGCCGCGGCCTCCGGCGCCTTGCCGCCCGCGAGCACGCGCCCGCCCTGCTCGCGCGCGACATCGACATACGACAGCACGCGGTCGCGATGCATCTGCGATGTGAGCGGCCCCATTTCCGTCGACGGATCCAGCGGATCGCCGATGCGGATCGAGCGCGCCAGCGACGTGAAGCGCTCCAGCAAGTCATCGGCGATCGACTCGTGCACGATCAATCGCGACGCCGCGATGCACGCCTGTCCCTGGTTATGGAAGATGCCGAACGCGGAGCCTTGCACGACGGCATCGATATTCGCGTCGCCGAACACGACGTTCGCGCCCTTGCCGCCCAGTTCCAGTTGCACTTTCTTCAGATTGCCGCTCGATGCCTGCACGATCTTGCGGCCCACCGCCGTCGATCCGGTGAACGCGACCTTGCCGATCTCCTGATGCTCGGCGATATATTGCCCCGCGACGTGCCCGAGCCCCGGCAGCACGTTGACGACGCCCGCCGGAAAACCGACTTCGGCCATCAACTCGGCGATGGCGAGACTCGATAACGGCGTCAGTTCGGCCGGCTTCATCACGACGCAATTGCCCGCCGCGAGCGCCGGCGCCATCTTCCAGCTCGTGAACATCAGCGGAAAATTCCACGGCACCACCTGCCCGACGATGCCGACCGGCTCGCGCGTCAGATAGTTGAGAAAGCCCGCTTCGACCGGAATCACCGAGCCTTCGAACTTGTCCGCCATGCCGCCGAAGTAGCGGAACGTCGCGGCCGTGCGCGGCACGTCGAGGTTTCGCGTGTCGCGGATCGGGTGGCCCGTGTCCATCGACTCGAGACGCGCGAGTGCATCGGCGTTGGCTTCAATGGCATCGGCGAGTTTCAGGAGCAGGCGCCCGCGATCGGCAGCCGCCATGCTGCTCCACGTCGGGAACGCTTTTTTCGCGGCTTGCACCGCGCGATCGACGTCCTCGCGGCCTGCCATGGAGACTTGCGCGATCTCGCTGTTGTCGTGCGGATTCAGGGTCGCGAGCGTTTCGCCGGAAAGGGCGGGCACGAAGCGGCCATCGATGAAGAGTTGCGTTTGCATGTCTTGCTCGTGTCGAAGATTGAGGGCGAAGCCTTCCCCGCGACGCCCGATGAAGGCGTCGTCGTGTCGAAGAGAAGCGAAGAAGCCGGGAAGCGTTTAGAGCGCGACCGGATACGGCGGCAGTTCGCCGCTTTCGTAGCGCCTGGGCAGATCGGGCGTCGCGTTCTCCCAGACGAGCAGCATCGAGCGCTTCTGCGAGTAGCCCTTGTGGCGGATGTCGGCGGGCATCGCGGCGATATCGCCGGCGTTCATCGTGATGCGCGCGCGCGGCTCGCCGGTGTCCTTGTCGGCCACGTCCCAGATGATCTGATCCGACAGTTGCAGGAACCATTCGACGCGGTCGTTGCCGTGAAAAACCGGCAGCACGAACTCCTCGGTCGTCGGGCAAAAGAGGCTTTGCTTGCACACGGACGTGACCGACGGATTCCATGTCACGTCCGAACGCGACAGATACTTGAACAGGCTGAACGCGTGCAACTGCCCTTCGAATCCGGGCTCGGCGTGAATCTCCGGCTCGTCCTGCGAGACATCCGCGAACTGGCGATTCACCGGGAAGTCGTCGCGCAGCGGTGAGTCGCCTTCGAGACCGGGCATGCGCTTGGTCGCAATGCGCGTGCGGTCGATCGCCGCGATGTTGTCGCCGTGCTTGGCGCCGAACGCGGAGCCGGTTTCCTCGGGTGCCGCGAACGGATCGAAGCCTTCGTTGACCCAGTCCTTCAGGATCGCCTTGAAGGTCGCCATGATGATCGGCGTTTCGAACTGCTGCGTGTAATCGACGCCCGCCTCGCGGAAGCTCGCGTTATACGCGCCGGCATACATGTCGACCTTGCCGTAGTGATTGCGCGTGCCGAGCACTTCGTCGAAATTGACCCAGCCGTAGAAGAAGCCCCATGCGACGTCGCGCATCATCGCGCGCAGGAAGTCGTCGGCGTGCATCTGATGCGAGCGCGTCTGTCCTTGCGCCGGCCATTTCACGGTGACGAAGTACGCGTCGCGGCTGAATTCGAAATCGCCCAGCTTGAACGTGCGGTAGCCGGTGTTCGCATCGGGGTCGGTCGCGACTACGCTCTGAAGGAATGCTGCGTGATCCATGATGGTGTGCTCCGAATGTTTGAAAGTGGTTGGCGTATGCGTGTTCACTGAATGCAGATGTCGGCCCACTTCTCGACCGAAGCCGAACCGAGGATCGTCTGCACGAGCAGCACGCCGGTCTTTCGCGCTTCGAAGCGATACGCCACGCCAGCGGGCAGGAGCGCCTGATGACCGCGACGCAGACGCACGAAACCCATCTTCTGGCCCGAAGGCTCGCCTTCGAGCTTCACCGTGCCTTCGACGTTTTCGGCGACCAGTGCGCCATCGGAAGGCTTGATGAAGTGCACGTCGATTTCGCCATCGAGCGCGACCGCGAATTCATCGTGCGATGCGCAGAACCACGGCGACACGCCTTGTGCGCGCAACGTTTCGATCACGTACTTCAGGTTCTTGCCGACGACCACTTTTTCGTAAGGCGCGGCGTGGCTCGCGACTTCGAACACATTGGACATCGCGTAATGCGAGGCCTTGCCCTTGATGACTTCGATGTTGCCCTTGCGATAGTTATCGAGGCTGCCGAGTTGGGTCTGTTGCATGTCTGTCTCCTTGTCTGCGGTCACGTTCGCGGTGTCGCGCTGGAATCAAGATTAGGGCTGCGAGCGGCGAGAGGCAATGAATCGAGGTTCGCGTTTGCCGAACGATGCGTGCTCGATCGCGGCCCTAGGGAAAGTACTTACTGCTGCGCTTGCCTGTCCGCGAGCCACGGATAACGCAGCGTGTCCGCGCCTTCGTAGTCGGGATCGAGATAGATGAAGCAGCGCTGGATCTTGAAGTCGCGGATCTCGAATACGTCCGTCCAGCGGCCCGCATGCGTGACGCCCGCGCGCCAGTCGACGCCGCCTTTCGTGGTGCCGTAGCTCGTGCCTTCGACGACCACCGTGTCGCCCTGCTGAATCACATTCAGATACGCGAGGTCATGCTTGAACTTCGCGACGATGGAACCGAGATCCGCGAAGAGTCGTTCGAAGGCCGCGCGTCCCGTCGCGATGCCCCACTTCGGGAAATAGACTTCGGCGTTATCGTCGAACAAATCGAAAAACGGTGCGCCGCGATCGAGCCTGCGCAGATATTCGAGCGCGATGGTCTTGCGCTGTTCGTCGGTCATGGTGATGGGGTTCATAGTCTCGTCTCCTGTTGTCCAGTTCAATGCAGCGTGCGCAGATAAGCGATGATCTTCTGGCGTCGCGCTTCATCGCCTTCGAAATAGGTCATCGCGTTGCCGGGTGCGACGGATTGCGTATCGGTGAGCCACGCGTCGAGCAGTTGCTCGTCCCAGACCTTGCCCGCCGCGGCCGCCTTCATGCCCGCCGAATACTTGAAGCTCGGGTCGGACGCCATCGGCTTGCCGGCGATGCCGAAGAGATTCGGCCCTTGCCCGTTCGGCTCGCCCTTGCCGAAGGTGTGGCACACGGCGCAGTTGTTCGTCGTGAGCTTTTTGCCGACCGCAACGGGATCTTGTTGCGCGCGCACGGTGGTGCTGACGAGCGCGAGCATCGTCAATAGATAAGCGATCCGAATCATGATTGAGCTCCGTTGGCGGACTGCGCCGCACGATAAGCAAACGCGATGATTGGCCCGAGCGTGCCGCCGCCCGCCCAGTAAGCGCGCGCGGACGCCGACGCGACGCAATTGCCGACGCCGTAAAGACCCTTGATCGGTTCGCCGCGCGTATCGAGCACCTGTCCGTGCGAATTGGTTTTCGGGCCGCCCTTGGTGTCGAGATTCCCCGCGACGATGAGCGCCGCGTAGTACGGTCCCTTTGCGCTCAGCGGATACATCGTCTCGTTCTTCTGATCCGCTTTCTTCGATACCGGCCCGTTGAACAGCTTCTCGACGATGCGCTCGCCGCGATGGAAATCCTGATCCACGCCCGTCTTCGCGAAGCCGTTGAAGCGTTTGATTGTCGCCTCGACATTGCGCACGAAGTCGTCGGAAAGATCGGCGCTGCCGAGCGCGCTTTTGTGCTTCGCCATGCGTTCGCGAATCGCGGCTGCCAGTTCCGTGAGCGTATTGCCGCGCAGTACGTGACGGTCGTTCGATCCCTTCGGCACGATGAGACTGCCGTAGTCATCGCTCGCGCAATGGTCCTGCGCCTGCTGGTCCCAGATGGAAACAAGCGTGAGATTCGGATACTCGCCCTTCGCGCCGTCCCATTCGGAGAAGGTCGCGCAGACTTCGTTGTACGCGAGCTTCTCGTTGACGACGCGCTTGCCGTACTTGTTCACGTAGAGCATCGAATCGCCGGTCGGCGTGAAGATGCCGGACAGCGAGCCGTCTTTTGCGACGGCCTTGTCGAGCGAGATCGGCGCCATCCACGAGTAGTTCATGTTGCGCAACTGCACGTCGAGCGCGCTCGAAATGCGCACGAAATCGCCTTCATTGGTGGGCGCGGCGCAACCGCCATACACCGCGCCATGCAGGAAGTTCTTGCGCAGTTCGGGATCGTGCGTGAAGCCGCCCGTTGCGAAGATGACCGCCTTTTTCGCGCGCACGCGAAAGAGCGTGCCCTCTTCCGTCAGCGATTCGACGCCCATCACCGCGCCCGATTCATCGACGAGCACCTTCTGCACGCGATAACCCGTCCTGATGTCGATGCCGTCGCGCCGTGCCGCGGCGCTCATCGTGCGGATCGCGACGCGTCCGCCATCGGACATGCTCGGCAGTCCGTCCTTCGGAAACAGCACGCGGCCGCGCGGCGCCTTGTCTTCCGGCAGCTCGGCCCAGTAATCCGGCACCGCCGCTTCATGTCGATACGGCAGCGCGCCCTTGCTCGCAAGCAGTTCCGCCGCGGGCGACGCGCTGTCGTAGATCGCCTCGCACATCTCGTACTCCCAGTCCGAGAGGCCGAGCTTCGGCAACGACGGATCGTATTGCTCGGGCCGCGACAGACGCGCGACATAGCGCATGTAATCGGGCTTCGGATCGGCGATCCCCGCGCGGCGCATCGGCTCGTTGTTCGGCACCCAGTACCAGAACGCGGCTTTCGCGGCCGTGCCGCCGACGCTGCCGGCCTTCTCCAGAATCACGACGCGGTTGCCGAGCCAGCGCGAGAACAGCGCGCACGGCAGGCCGCCGCCTCCGCCGCCGCACACGACGACGTCGTACTCCGCATCGAATTTGATGTCGCTCGCGGCACGCGCGGTGAGCGACACCGCGCCGAATGCGGCCGCCGCGGTGCCGGCGCCCGCAGCCTTGATGAAATTGCGCCTCGACGCGGCGGGAAGCTTGTTGGTCTCACTCATGTTCGTCTCCATCGTTGGAATGTGCTCACCAGTAGTGCCACGCCTGCACGAGTATTCCGTTGGTGAGCGTGGTGTTGCGCCCCGAAACCGAGTGCTGGTACTGGATGGAAAGCTGGTCGTACATCTTCTGGTGCAGAAACGGCAGGCTGTTCGGCTTGAACTGGAACAGCACGCCGAGCCCCACGGTCGTTTCGCGGCTCGCGCTGTTCGCAAGCGGCATCGACGCGGTCTGGTTGAACGTTCCGCCGCTCGTCTGGTAATCGAGACCGACGAAGGGAATCGCGAAGGGGTTGTCGGGCGGCGAGATGCTGTAGCCGACGCGCAGGTTCAGGTGAAACGTGTTGCCCGGGCTCAGGTCGTCGTGACCGGAGCGCAGCGTGCGTCCGCGCAGAATGCCGCCGAGCAGCAGATCGACGTTCACATGCCCGTACCAGTCGTCGTAGAAGACGGATGGCCAGAACGACCACGTGTTCGTCGATACATCGTTCTGGCCGATCGGCACCTGTACGTAGGCCTGGAAACCGAGCGTCGTCGCGGGCGCGGGGTTGTACCAGACGAGCCCGCCGACGAGCGGATCGCCGATACCGCTCGCGGAAAACTGTGAGCCCTGCGTGCGAATCTCGGGCAGCGTGATGCTCGCGTTGAAGCCGACATGCGGCAGCGACGGCACTTTCCAGTAGTGGATGAACGTCGAGAGCCCGACGAACGTGTTCGTGCCCGGACCCGCGACCTGATTGCCGTGCGAATCGAAGGCGCGGTTGTCGTGATTCCATTCGAGGTTCTGGCCGAAGGAATCGTATGTGCCTTCGAAGTCGCTGCTGAACTGCCAGGTCTGCGGGCGGTCCGTCGCGAAGGGAATGCCCGACGCGTGCGCCGTCATCGAACAAAGCGCGCCAAGCAGGGCGAGCGCGCATGTTCCCCGCCTTCGAATCGTCTGTCGTGTGTGCCGCGTTTGCATCGTCGTCTCCGTCGTTCGTGTCGTATGGGCGAACGTTACGAAGACGCGGCGCGCGGGTCTTTCAGGTTTTGCGAGTTTCAGATTCCGGGCGGCTCGCGGACGGATCCGGGTATACACCGGGACGCAAAGCGCGCACGCGGCGTTCGCGAATGGCGACCCATCGCGCGTGCAAGGGCTTCCCGCGCGCATCTATACTCGCGTGAACAGCGGCGTCCGATGGTCCAGTGGCAAGCCGCGCAAAGACATGGAGACACGATCATGAGCGCCACCGCCGCGCCCGCCCGCATCGACCGCTTCAGCGCGGTCACGGGCGTCCCGGGACTCGAATACTGCATTGCCGGACCGCGTCCTTATTCGCTTGAGCTGAACAATTCGTCGGACATGATCTGCCTGTTGCTCGGCACGATCGTCTCCGACACGCGCTACGACGACGGCCCGGCCGCGCCCTTCACGTTTCGCGCTGAAACGGCCGCTTATCATCCGCGCGGCGGCAGCATGTGCATCGACGCGCACGACGTGCGTCATGGCTTCATCGCGTTTCGTTATTCGGAAGCGTTCGTGAATCGCATCGCGGACAGAAGCACCGAGCGGCTGCGTCGCGCGGGCAGCCGCAGCAATCTCGGCGCCGATTCCATCCGGCATCTCGTGCGTTATGCGCGTCAGAAAGCGCCGAGGGAGTCGGGCAAGGTCGATCCGTGGGAGCTGCAATGCGTCGCGACGCTCGCGTGGATCGAAACGACGCGGCATCTCGAACGCGCCGCGCGCGAGCGCAAGTCCGCGCTGACGGACGCGGGATTCGCCACCCTCGAAGCGTTCGTCGCGGACAACATCGACCAGAGCCTCTCCTGCGCCGATATCGCCGCCGAACTCGATCTGCCCGTGCGCGCCGTCTTCGATGGCGTGAAGGCGCGCACCGGTTATTCGCTCTATCGCTACGTGCTGGAAAAGCGCATCGGCGTTGCGGCGCACATGCTGCGTTCGGGCGATGCGCCGCTCGTCGATGTCGCCGCCGCGTGCGGATTCTCGTCGCAGCAACACATGACGGCGCTCTTCTCCGAGCGGCTCGGCACGACGCCGCTGCGTTACCGCAACGGCGCAGCCTAGCGGACGGAAACAGGAGGAAGCATGGACCTCTTCATGTCGATGGAGGCCTTCGTCCGCGCAGCGGAAGCGCAGAGCTTCGCGAGCGCGGCGCGTCAGCTCGGCGTGGCGAAATCGGTCGTCACGTCACGCGTGAAGCAGCTCGAAGAGCATTTCGGCGTCGCGCTGTTTCATCGCTCGACGCGTGCGGTGCGTTTGTCGGAAGTCGGCGAAACGTACTATCGCGATTGCCTGTTGCTCGTCTCCAAGGTGCGCGAATTGTCGGGGCGCGCGAGCGCGGAAACGCAGTCGTTGTCGGGCACGCTCAATGTTCACGTGCTGCCGGGCTTCGCGCTCGGGCATTTCTCGCAGGCGCTGATCGCGTTTCGCGAGGCGCATCCGCGCATCGAGTTCGTCGTGACGGTGAACGATCGCGTAATCGATCCCGTCCAGGAAGGCTTCGATCTCGCGTTGCAGATCTATCCGCCCGCGTCGAATCTGCTCGTCGAACGCAAGCTCTTTCCGGTGCGCGGCGTCTTGTGCGCGACGCCCGCCTATCTCAAGGAGGAGCCCGTCATCGAGACGCCGCTGGATTTGCTGCGCCACGATTTCGCGCGTTACGCGCACTATCCGTGGGGCGACAACTGGCCGCTCATGAAGGGCAACGAGTGTTATGAAATCGCGCTCAACGCCGTGTTGAAGACCAACAGCGTGCATCTGCTGCTCGAGTTCGCGCGCGCCGGCGCGGGTGTCGTCTATCTGCCGACGATGGTCGCCGCGAGCGATCTGCTCGAACGCCGGCTCGTGCGCGTGCTGCCCGACTACGCGGCGCCGCCGCTGTGGCTCTCCGCGGTGTATCCGACCTCGCATCGCTCGACGACGAAGGTGAAAGCGTTCGTCGATTTCCTGCGCGAACGCTATCTGAGCGAGCCGCAATGGGACAAAGCGCTCGGCATTTCGCCGCCCGACGACGAAGAGCGCGACGTCGACGAAGAACTCGGCGACGTATGACACGCGCTAGAGAACATAGAGCCACGCGAGCAACGTGCCGATCGAGAATAGCGTGGTCATCGAGATGACCGCGCCGACCACGCTTTTCTCCACGTCGTACTCCGACGCGAGCACGTAAGCGCTTTTCGCGGTCGGCACGGCGGCGCAGACGACCGCGGCGATGGTCGCGGTGCGATCGAGTCCTGCCGCGATGCAAAGCGCGTACACGACGAGCGGCACGATGACGAGCTTGAGCGCCGTCAGCAGCGCGTAGAGATTCACGCGGCCGCGCAACTCGTTCAAGGTCAGATCGAGACCGATTGCGAAAAGCGCGCACGGCGTCAGCGCTTCGCCGAGTATCGTGAGGAACGACACGGCGGGCGCGGGCAGCGTCAATCCGCCGATCGACCACAGCAGCGCGCAGATCGTTGCGAGAATCACGGGATTGGTCGCGATCTGGCGCGCGAGCGCCGTCACATTGATCTTGCGCGACGCGTCCAGCCGGCCGATCTCGACCAGTACGACGAGCACGGGAAACATGATCGCGCCGACGAAGACGGTCGCGACCGCCGCCGCGAGCACGCCGGGCTTGCCGTACAGCGTCTTCAGGATCGGCAGCGCGACGAAGCCGGTATTGGTCATCGACACCGCGGCGGCGAGCATCGCGCTCGCGGCAAGGCTGGCACCGCGCGCGATTCGCGCGACGAGCAGCACGGCCGCGAAGCAGATCATCGAGCCGCCGCCGAACGCGGCGAGAAAGCGCCATTCGAGCAGCGAATGAAGCGGCTCATCGGCGATGGTGACGAATACGAGCGCGGACATCGCGACGTAGTAGGCAAAGCGCATCAGCGACGGCGCGAGCGTATGCGGCATGTAGCCCGAGACGCGCGCCACCCATCCCGTCAGGATGACGGCGAAGATCGGAAGAATCATGCCGGCGAGATGCATGGCGGGCTCCGATGTGGATGAAGCGCCCGGGCGCGACCGCCCGTTTCTGAATGGGCATCATTATCGGAGAAAAGCAGCGCGCGACGTGCGAATCTGCGCAGTCGCGCGACGGCGGGGTTCAGCGCTCGAGATGTGGCCTCGTTGTCGTCTGCAATGCGAAGCGTCCCGAGCGCGCCAAACAATTGCTTTCATTCGCGCCCCGGCATCGCGCCGGCGGCGAGGCTGCCGTCGGCGCGTGCGGCGAAGTAGCGCTGGATCGCGTCGATATGATTCTCGATCAGCGGATTGCCGCGGTAAGCGGGCATGCCCATCTGCGGATTGCCGTCGAGAATCGCGGCGATGAAGCGCTCGCGGCTCTGCGTGCGCGCAAAGCCGACGATCGACGGCGCGGCGAGTCCCTCATGGTCCTTGCCATGACAACGCGCGCAGTCGGCGACACGCACCGCGCGCCATGCATCGACGAGCGCGGCGTCGGCTGCGCCGGGCGTCTGCGTTTGCGCACGCGCGAATAGCGACACGCCGGCCATGCACGCGAAAACGCACGAAAGCGATCGTCGCGTCATGTGGGCCGTCCGCGCCCCGCTCACTGCTTGCGATCGGACAGCCGGCCGACGTACTTCCATCCCTGGTCGCGCGTCCATACGTAGGTGAAGCCCGTCGGGCCGTCGATGAAGACGGTCATCGGCCGCTCGCTATCGGACGCTTCCTTTTGCGGTTCCGCCGACGCGGGCGTGATGCGCGCTTCCATCGGCTTGAGACCGGCGTCGCGATCGTCGAGGCGCCAGCCGTCTGTATCGGCATAGGTCAGGCGCGATGTTCCGCCCGACGGGGTTTGAACCGTGAGCGTGAGCGGACCGCCGTCGACGGCGATGGGGCGTGCGTCGGCATCGTTCGTTCCGTTCGCGGCGAGGCTCACGTCGCATGCCGCGCCGAACGCCGCTGCGATGATCGTGAGGAACATTGCGTACTTCGTCAGATGGGATCTCATTTCGGTAGCTCCTTGCTGGCCGCGTGACGGCGGCTGTGTGGATGTGCTCATACATCAGAGAACGAACGAGGCCTCGATGAATGTGAAGCCGGGAGATCCGCGAGCGATGGCGATAGGGTTTTCGCTACTGAATCAGGAGCGTCGCGCATGCCGGGCGTTGTGTGGCGAACCCACGTGCGGCCGATGAGAGGCCGTCTTGTGATGGGCTCTACTATCGACCGAACGATCGTCGGGAAAAACCACGCATCCGGAGGGACGTCACCCCGCCATCGGGGGACTGCGCATTGGAAGGTGATCGGCGGGAGGAAGGAATGGGATCGAAGGCGTCCCCGCCGCCTTCGTTACGTCACTGCCGGCACTTTGCTTTTATTGACCATCATAGATATTGCAGCTTAGTCCCGGCGTGCAGAGCTGACTGGTGCTGACCGGCCACGCGTCGCGCGATGCGCTGCCGGACTTGTGCATCGCCGTCGCCCCGCCATAGCTGGAATCGTTCGTTGCCGTGCTGCTGTCTTGCGCACTTTGCTGCGCGGCACTGCCTTGTGCCGGCGACATCTGCATGTCTTGCGCCTGCGCGAAAGGGCTCATCGCGAAGACGCTAGCGGCCGTTGCTGCCAATAGAAAAGTTGCTCTCATCGCCACCACCTCTTGGATCAGGGAATTCATTGAGGACTGCAAGCTTGCGACGAGCTTGCGGGCACGCATGCGGGGACCGGGTTGCGGGCGCGGGGCGGTGCGCCTTCCAGGCTTCTGATCGAACGCGAGGATTTAGGGGCCTGTAGGCACCGAAAGCGCGTAGCTTGTAGCACGCACTCCTACGTTATACCGTGGATCGAAAAAGTAAATTCCGATCGGCGCTCTCCTTTGCACGCGCGCGTCACGCAGGTTTTGCGAACGCGCTTGCTTAAGCGGGCTGCGATATCGCGCGATGTCCGGAACGCGAAGCGGCCGGCCGGTTTTGATATATTGGCTTTCCCGCCCGGGAGTTTCTGGCAATGCGTGTCGGCCGACCTGTCAAACCTCTGCCTCATCCGAACTGCGACTACTGCAACGCGCCCGCGACCCTGACACGCGCGGGCGACGAAGCCTATCCTTATCGCGACGACCACGGCCCGCTCTGGATGTGCGCCGATTGTCAGGCGTGGATCGGCATCTTTCCGCGCAGCACGCGCAACGTCCCGCTCGGCCGTCTCGCCGATGCGCGATTGCGCGATCTGAAAGTGAAGCTGCATGCGGCGCTCGAGCCGCTCGTCCAGGCCAAGGTCCGGCGCGACGGCTGCAATGTTTTCGAGGCGCGGTCCAAGGGAATGAAGTGGCTCGCGCAGACGATCGGCGTCGAGCCGGACAAGTGCAGCATCCACACGCTCGACGCCGACGAGTGCGAGCGCGCGATCGCGGTTGTCGAACATTTCGAACAGGAACGCGGTCAGCACCCTTCAGATTCGGCGAGCGATGAACGTTAACCTGAGAAGGTCAACCACCGATCCTCGCATGTCACGCACTCTACCTTTCCAGCGCTCGCCTCAGGCGACGCGCGCACGGCTCAGCAAGGCACAGCTGCTTCCCATCCCGCGCGCGGTGGCCGACGAGCTCGCGCTCGCGGCGCATATGTCGCTGACGGCTTTGCGCTCGGGCTCGCCGGATATCGCGCCCGCGCAGCACATCACCGAGGCGATGTATCTCGCGAAATTCCTCGCGGAAGCCGGCCACGGCGACTTCGCTCACGACGAACTGCTTCGCGCGGATCAGGCGATGGCCGCCGTGTTCGACGCCGGCCGCACCTCCGGCTCGTGGACGCTCGCGGCAGAAGACTTCGACCGGCTCGCCGCAATCGTGTCGCTTTACGATCATCAGTTGCGGCGGGCGTCCCTGGGGGCGCTTTCGGTCGCGAGCGAGCGGCTCGAACGGTTCAAGGCGGGCGAGCCTTATCAGCCGCTGCACGCGCGGAAGTGCGCAGATCGATTTTTCCTCGATGAACTTTAGGTCGGGATGCCGCGCATCCTGATCAAAGACGCGCCATGTGCCATCTTGATCCTCGCGATAGAACGCAGCGTGCATGCTGTGATGGAGTGGCTTCGTTTGGCGTCGTTGGTGTCGGCGCGATTTGGTTCATGTTCCATTGACGAGGAAGGCGGGCACTCCGTCAGTTAGTTGCGCAGGTGACCACATTCACCTCGCCGGCGCGCGCGCAGTTTTACTCTAAGGGTGACTACGCAACCTGTATCAATCGATACACTTGACCAATTGGATCGCTTCGGGTGAGGCCGTCGCAATGGACGCGATTGAAAATGGACCCAAGTGCGATAAAACGGCCGCGTTTCGTGAAACAAATTCAGGTTATCTCGATAAGCTATTGAAATTTATATATTTTTTTGGGGCGAAGTTGGATTACCGTTGTTTCACGGGCATAGGAAAGGCTTCACTCACGGCGAAGACCAATACCCTCCGCTGCTCGATCACTCCGCTCCGGAATGGCGGAGATACTGCCGGACGGGTTGACGCCTTCAGCGGCCTATCACGACCTGCACGTAACCGATGAAGTATCGTTCGATTCGCGATGATGTTTATGGCGATGATCGCAAAAATCAACAACGCGGCACGTGGCCGCAAAGTGCGCTCGATTCGTCTCATTTTCGCAGGACGTCTCTAACTGAAAGCGCCGACTCCCCGGCGCCGTTATTCAACGCGTTCTTCGAAGGGCGAAGTGGTGCCCTGCAAGATGCCGTCTCTTGCCGAGCATCGCCCGAGCAATGGCGTCAAATAGCTGCGCCCGATAACGGTTCTTATGATCGGCACTCGCGCACAGTTTGCCGTGTGGCCCGGACTGTCGAGTGCAGTCATTTGGCCGGGTGCGTTCAGAGTACAAGGCTTTGGTCTCGCCGCCCGCCGGCCTGAGTACAACATGGCGTGCGGACTAAAGCGTTAGCTTCCATAGCGATGGATCGAGTGTCCGAATTCGGACACTAGGCGTGTCAGACGCTCGCATCTAGGCTCGATTTCACCGCGCGGTTACGATGCTAGCCCCAAAAATCCTCGAGAGGACACCTGGCTCACGCTTCATCTTGGCTGGAGGCATTCAGATCAACTGTCTACGAAACCGCTGGGGGTAGCCCAGGTCTTGGCCCCGGCTCGAATTAGGCGTGCGCAAATGCTAGCGTTCAAAAAATCAAACGCTGGCTGATTCTCGGGTAGTTGTTCGAGGATTTCCTACCCAGTTGATCCAAGGTTCCTCCTTGGGGCGCTATGCTGCAGGGACCGAAAAGTGTCCGAATTCGGACAGTCGGTGCGTACCGTGACGAATCGAGCGACAGAGGTTGATGATCCGTTTGCCTCCGCCCTAAGTGTCCGAATTCGGACACTCCTTCAACGCCCGGCGTATTTTTCGATTGCGCTCGATCGCGGACCATAAAAAAAGCCCGCCGAAGCGGGCTGTCCATTGGCTCACTCAGAGCGTATCGAGAACATCTTCCCAATATGATCTCTAAGCTGGTTTTCCTGCTCCTCCGTCATGACACCCGCTTTGAACTTGAACGTGAGCCCTTTCACGTCTTTCGTGATGCTCCCAGCCTGAACCTTCCCCGCGAATATCTTGAGAATGCTTCGACCGCCGGCATCCGTGGCTGACTCTCCCCGACTCGCCTGCGCGCTCAAACTCGCCGCTACCTTAGTCTGCACCAGATCACCGGAAAGAACCTGTGGCCACAATTCCTGAAGCGCCCTCAATCCTTGCTCGCCAGTCTTCTTCAGCGCGTTGACGATATCTTGCGCTGCCGAGGCCCCCAGAACAGAAGGATTCAAATCCAAATCGCGCTTCACGAAGTCCGGCAGCGAATCGTAGGCGAGAAATCGGTAGAGATCGCTCCGCGTAATCCCCATCGCTTCCGAAAGCCGCGTCCGATTAGGAAACTCCGACTCTGCCCGGCGAATCGCAATCGCAATCTCGTAGTCAGAGAGATCATCGCGCGTGACGTTCTCCATGAGCGCCAACGCAGCCATATCTTGGTCCGTGCACTCGATCACCACCGCACGAACCGACGTCTTGTTAATCAGTTTGTGCGCGCGCCAGCGTCGCTCGCCCGCGACGAGCTGAAACGCCTCGCCGACGCGCCGGACGGTAACTGCTTGCAGCAATCCGACTTCTCCGATCGAGCGGGCCAACTCAGCGAGTTTGGCCTCGCTGAACTGACGACGCGGTTGCCACGGGTTGGGCACAATGGCGTCAACGGGAATCTCCGTCTCGACGCCCCGCGCCTCGAGTTCCTGAATCCGAAGTTGCGCCGCGGCCAACGCGCTCGTGATGCCCGGCATCGTTTGCGGACCGCGGTTCGACTTATCCTTTTTGGTCTCACTCTTGAAATCCGCCGGCTTTGGCAAGTTGGCCGTCTTGGCCATGAGTTGTTCTCGGATGTTATTACTCATGCCGGCTCCTTCCACGATTTGACGAACATATCATCCAGCCATTTGGCATATTGCATCATGGGTTGCCGCACCCGTTGAAGCGACTTCGCCGTGGAATGCGTACTGACGACGTCAAGAGCGGTCGAGAAAGAAAGCGCGCCACCGCTCATTACAGAACTAGCCGGAATCTCAAACGGATCGAGCCAGCGACCATACGCGCTTTGCGCCCATTGACGTACAACCGGCGCAGACGAGGTCTTGCCGTAATCCACCTTCGACAACAGGATGGAAATGAAGTCGTAGACTTTGTCTTCCTCATACGGAAGGAAATCCTCGGCAACATCGGAGAATAGCCGCCAGAACGCGAGTGAACTAATGAAGTCGAGATTCTCCGGAATCATCGGCATGACGAGCGCGTCCGCTGCGAGCAGCGCATTAAGATTCATATACGACAGCGACGGCGATGTGTCGATCAAAATGTAGTCGTACTGCGATCGCAGCGGCTCGAGTCCCTCGCGCAGCACTGCCCAGAATCGGTAACCCTGAATCGTCTTTTGACGAGCGGGGAGCAGGAACTCTGCTCCATATAAGAAGGTATGTCCGGGGATAATGTCGAGGCCATCCCAATACGTCGACTGGACGCTTGCTCCGAGACCTCCTTCCACGTTCTGATCATAGATATAGGGCAGCACCGTGTCGTCGCCGGATATTTCTTTCTCGGCATAAAGACCACACAACTCCGAAGCCGAAGCCTGCGGATCGAGGTCGATGAGCAACACCTTGCGGCCCAGAAGCGTCAACGCTTGTGCCAGGCAAACAGTCGTCGTGGTCTTCGCCGAACCGCCCTTCAATTGAGCGGTCGTCAACACTTTGCCCCTGAAGGCACTGTCGCCGTCGCCAAGGCGAGTCTGATAGATATCGGATGCCATCTTCACCCAGACCCGTACCTCGGGCAGAGTAAACGTTCGACTGCGGCCGCTGCCGTTCAGCGTTCCCGGTGGCAACCCTCCTTCTCCCTTCGTCACCAGATACTGGATCTGCTGGCGGGTCAGATTGCACATCTCGGCCAGTTCGCTGATCGTATAAAAAGGCGCGAGCTTGCGAGGGCGCGGAGCGAGGATCTGCTCCCGGAGGTTGTCCGAAAAGGGTTCAAGGTTATCGGCGAACTCCGCCACTTCGCGAAGGGTGACCTTGCGGTCTTCCATAGGTAGGGTGCCTACGTTTGCCATTCTGCGCTTTCTCCATGTATTGACGTCGAAGCGCAGAATACACGAATACGCGTAAACAAGGTTGTATTGCGTCGAGAAATGACGCTTCGGCTACATCGAGACCGACATCCGATTGATTTTTCGGGTCTTTTTATGCCCAAGCGGATATCAACCGACTATCTTTCACGACCATAACGGCTCCGACGCGCTTCCGCCACCCGAATCCTCTCTCGCCCACAGCACAAAAAGCACCCCGGGGGGCGGTTTTTGGTCAACGATCCGTTTCTCTATTTACGCTGCATTTTCAATGACTTAGCAATTCGAATGCAAAATCCGTCCGTAAACTTCCACCGAGTCCGTTTTGTTTTTTTGTAAACCTAGACCCACCCACCAACAAACAAAGACCCTCATTTTGCTTAAAAATCAACGACCGTCCCTGTGGATAGGGACGCTTTTTGTGAAGCACGGGACGGTTTTTGTGCTGGATGCTCCGCAAATTGGGCTCATGGGAGCGGAAATTGTGTCGACCGGGGCGGAAATTGTGATCGAGTCCAGCGATCGGGGCGGTTTTTGTGCGGCTAGGCTCGTGAATCGCGCGGGGTGGTTTTTGTGTTGACACCCCTTGCTCGCCTGATAGAGTGCCGGGGATCGAAGCCGAATCGGAAGCATGGAAAACCAAGACCTCACTGTCACGCCGAAGCAGTTGGCACTGGACATCTACGAAGACATGTCCGCGCAAGGCTCGGCGATCTGCGAATCGACACGGGACATTGGTTTCCTGCGCAACAACATCTTCACGCGGGTCGGCGGCTTGGGCATTGCCGCGCGGCGCGTGCTCGATGCGGCGTACTTCATCGTCGCGACCAAAGCACCTGAAGAGCTCATCGACGACAAGGTGTACACGTTCACGGCCGACATCAACTACTTCAAATGGTTGATGCGGTATGACAGCCGCAACCACAGCCATCTGATCGCCCAGATGCGATCTGCGGCGCGGGCTCGTGTCGAAATCATGACGGCCCCGTCGATCGAAGAACTGACCGAAAAGGACTCGTGGGGCACCATCAGTCTGCTGGGTGATTGCTACATCGAGCGCAACGTCGTTTGCATCCTGCTTGCGGGACGCGTCATCAAGTATCTGATCAGTCCGTACAAGGCGCACTGGCTGAGCCTGCGGGCATCGACGGCGTTTTCGCTTTCGCTCGCCCGGGCAATCTACGACCGCCTCATCCCATGCGAAGGCCACGGCGTGACCGAGTGGTTCGCATTCGAAGACGTGCTGGAGTGGCCGGGAAAGGTCGGCGAGTCGCGCAAGGAAGTGAAAGAGTTCAAGAAGCGCTTCCTCGAGCCCGCGATCGACCAGCTCAACGATGTCTCGGATTTCGATGTCAGCTGGGAGCCCAATGCCGAACGCGTTACCGCGGACAAGCTGAAAATCCGGTTTCGCTTCACGAAGAAGCAGGGCGCGGATGCCGCCCGCGCCGGCATTCAGGATTCGATGTATCTCCTGTTGCACAACGAGTTCGCCTTCGATACGCCCGACTTCGAGCGCCTCGCCAAGCGCCGCGACGTCTGGACCGACGAGCGGCTCGAGCAGGCCATCGAATACACGCGTTTCAAGCTCAACGAGGGCAAGGTGACGGTCAGTCCCCGCGGCTATCTGTTCAAGGCGCTGGAGGGAAACTACCGGATCGGCGATGCGGATCGAAAGATGGCGTCGATCAAGGCGAAGCAACTCGAGGACGACAAGAAAGACCGCCGTTCGCGCGATACGGTGAAGGCGCACCTCGAAGCCAGCATCCAGGTCCAGAACGACACGGCGAAGGCCAAGATGAGCGAAGAGATCCGGGCCGGCCGCGAGTATTTCGAATCGGTCGACGCTCCGTCGCGCAAGGAGCTTTGCCATTCGTTCGTAAGCCAGTTGATTCCGCAGCGGCTCATCGAGAAACAGGGTCTTTCACGCGAAAGCGTCAGCGCCGACAACATTCTCACCGTCAATCGCGTGGTCGCCGATGCGTTCTGTGCGCATGTCTACGCGAAGCTGAAGAAGGCGCGCGCGGGCAGCCGGATCTGATTCGTACGAGGCGCTGCGAGATGATCCGCAATTCGTAGTATCCAACTACCCCGTCATCCAGGCCGCTTCAGCGGTTTCTGACAACCCGCGAGCACCGCGCCCGCCGCCAGCACGAGCGCGGAATAAACGAGGCCGCGCGTCAGCCCCGCGCTATCCGACACCCGCCCGATCACCACCGGCCCGACGATCTGCCCCAGCGCGAACACGATCGTGAATGCGTTGATGCCGGTCGGCCACTGATTCGCGGGCAGATTGTGCCGCACGAATGCCGTCGTCGACGCCACCGCCGACAGGAACGTCGCACCGAACAGCGTGCCCGAAATGAATGCCGCCAACGGATGCACGAGCATCGCGGGGATGAGCGTCGCCGCGGCGAGCAGCCCGTTGAGGATCGCCAGCGCCTGGCCGCCGCGCATGCGATCGAGTAGCCCGGACCACATCCGCGCCGATACCACCGTCGCTACACCCAGAAGGATATAGAAGCCGCTCACCACAGCCGCGCTCATGCCCGCGTTGCGAAGCAGGGCGACGATGAACGTCATGTAGCCGATATAGCCGATGCCGAAGCAGCCATATCCGGCGAGCGCGAGCGCGAAACGCCGCCGTTGCACAGGTGCGCCGGACACGGCATCCGTGCCGTGGCGCGCCGACGAAAGCGGATGCGCGGATTCGATCCGCCGCGCGGCCCAGACCGCGACGCCGGAAAAAGCGGCGCAGGCGGCGGCGAGCGCGAACCACGCGAAGCGCCAGCCGTGCGCAACGGGCAAGACCGCGACCGGAACGAGCAGCGACGAAATCACGATTCCCCAGCCCGTGCCGCCGTAGTAGAGGCCGATCACGAGCCCCGCATCGCGCGGAGACATCGATGCGAGCCGGGCGGCCAGCACACCGCCGCTCACGAAGATGAGCGCGCTGCCGATGCCTGTCGCGACGCGCAGCACGAGCAGGGCGTCGGTAGCGGTCGTTGCGCCGCTCGCCGCCATCAGCAAAGCGGTGAGCGCGCAACCAGCGATGAACAGCGTGCGTGACGCGACGCGCATCGACAATCGGGAGAACGCGAGCGCGCCGAGCAGATAGCCGAACGCGTTCGCCGTATTCATCGCGCCGGCCTGGGCGAAGTTCCACGCGAGGTCGAGCCGCATCGGCGGCAGAAGGAGCGCGTATGAAAAGCGCGCGAGCCCGAGCGCGATGGCGCTCCCGAGCGACAACGCCACCGCGAGCAAGAGCGCGTGTCTGCGATCGGCCTCGTAGACGATCGCGCGGGAAGGGGCTGGGCTGTTCTCGCGAAGGTCTGCGCTCGCATCGTCACGCTGTCTCACGCTCTTGTCGTCCTATGGATGGCGATTCGTCTTGTCATGTCGTCGGTCTGCCGGCCTATGGTATCGCGGACCGGTCACATTGCTTACACACGTCATGGCTAAGCTTCGCTGCGCTGTATGGATCTGCGCGACCCTGCCGGAGAACCCGATGTCGATCGTCTCGTGCCGCTACGTGAGCGTGGCCTGTTTCGCCGTATGCGTCAGCGCAATCGTTTGCGGATGCAGCAAGCCGGACGCGGATTCGCCGTCACCGGTCGCCGTCATGCGCAGCGAGCCGTCCGAAACAGCCGCCACGAGCGAGCTTCAGGACTGGGCGAAGCAGGCGACAGGAGGCGCATCCGCTCAAGCCGCGCGACCCGCCATGGCACGGGCCGCATCGGAGCCGCTCGCAACACCGGTGATGCACACAGTGGACTAACCTTTCCTATTCACTTCCCCCGCGAAACGAATGAAAAACAAGAACCGTCGTGACTTTCTGCGCGCGGCCGTCGAGGCCGCAGGCGCGACCGCCGCACTCAACGTGATGCCGCTCGGCATTCGCCAGGCGCTCGCGATTCCCGCGAACAACCGTCATGGATCGATCGAGGACATCGAGCATATCGTCGTGCTCATGCAGGAAAACCGGTCGTTCGATCATTACTTCGGCACCTTGCGCGGCGTGCGCGGTTTCGGTGACAAGAGCGCGGTGACGCTGCCGAATGGCAAGCCCGTTTTCAACCAGCCGATCGCGGCCGGCGCGGGCGAAGTGCTGCCGTTTCATCCCGGCGCGTCGAACCTCGGCCTGCAGTTCCTGCAGGATTTGCCGCACGACTGGGTGAGCGGGCAGGGCGCATTCCACGGCGGTCTGTACGATCAGTGGGTGCCGTTCAAGGGCACGACGACGATGGCGTACCTGCAACGCGACGACATCCCGTTCCACTATCAGCTCGCCGACGCCTTCACGATCTGCGACGCCTATCACTGCTCGACGAACACATCGACCGATCCGAACCGCTACTACATGTGGACGGGCTACCTGGGCAACGACGGCGCGGGCGGCGGTCCGGTCGTCGACAACGCGGAAGCCGGCTACGGCTGGTCCACGTTCCCCGAAGTGCTCGAACGCGCGGGCATCTCCTGGAAGATCTATCAGGACATCGGCGCCGGGCTCGACGCGAAAAACGCGTGGGGCTGGACTGACGACGCGTACATCGGCAACTACGGCGACAACTCGCTGCTCTACTTCACGCAATATCAGAACGCGCAGCCGGGCAGTCCGCTGTACGAAAAGGCGCGTCGCGGCACGAACGCGGCCGCCGGCGACGACTACTTCGCGATTCTGAAGCGCGATGTGCAAGCCGGCACGCTGCCGCAGGTCTCGTGGATCGTCGCCCCGGAAGCGTTCTCCGAGCATCCGAACTGGCCCGCGAACTATGGCGCCTGGTACGTCGATCAGGTCTTGCAGGTGCTCACGTCGAATCCGGATGTGTGGAGCAAGACGGCGCTTCTCATCAACTACGACGAAAACGACGGTTTCTTCGACCATCTCGTTCCGCCTTTCCCGCCGACTTCGAGCGCAAACGGACTTTCGACCGTCGATACGGGCGGCGAGATCTTTCCGGGCACCGCGAAATATGCGAGCGGCCCGTATGGACTCGGCGCGCGCGTGCCGATGCTCGTCGTGTCGCCGTGGTCGAAAGGCGGCTGGGTGTGCTCCGAAACCTTCGACCACACGTCGGTGATCCGCTTCATCCAGAAGCGCTTCGGCCGCGCGCACGGCCTGGCCGAACCGAACATCTCGCCGTGGCGCCGCGCGATTTGCGGCGATCTCACATCCGCGTTCGACTTCCGCAATCCGAACACCGCGACGCCCACGCTGCCCGCCACGAGCGGCTACGTTCCGCCCGACAAGCTGCGGCATCCAGACTACGTGCCTGTTCCGCCCGTCGCGCAGGCGATCCCGAAGCAGGAGCCGGGCGTTCGCGCCGCGCGCGCGTTGCCTTACGAACTGTTCGTGCGAACGCGCGCGGATGCGTCGAAGGACACCGTCTCGTTCGATTTCGTCAACACGGGCAGCGCGGGCGCGGTATTTCTGCTCTATCGCAACGCGAGCGCGGACGCGCCGCGCACCTACACGGTCGAAGCGCGCAAGCGTCTCGCGGACCGCGTCGCGGCGAATCCGGACGGCAGCTTCGATTTCGTCGTGCACGGCCCGAACGGCTTTCTCCGGCGGATCGCCGGCAAGGCGGGCGCGCAGTCGCACGGCTGGTGGTCGCGCGAGCAGGCCGCGCCCGATGTCGCGGAAGGTTACGACGTCGCCAACGGCAATCTGCAATTGCGGCTCGCGAATCGCGGAACGGCCGCGTGCACCTTCAGCGTGACCAATGCGTACGATCCCTCGAAGACGATCACGCGACGCGTGCGGGGCGGCGACACCGAGCAGGTCTACCTCGATTTGCGCGAAGCGCACGGCTGGTACGACGTCGAAGTCAAGGTCGACACCGATCGCGCATTCTTGCGCCGCCTCGCCGGTCACGTCGAGACCGGCCGCGACAGCATGAGCGATCCCGCGCTCGGGGAATGATCTCGATCGCAAGAATGACTTCCTTATCGCAGTAGGCAACGCCGACCAGCGAACTCTCATGCCCAACCCCGCGCATGCGGGACTTTTTTCCGATCGCGGCTCGTCGTGCAGCGCACATACGTGGGACATCACGCATTGCGAAGCGCGACGAACCCTGTGAAGATCGAGCGTGCACGCCAGTTCACGCTTGAGCTCGACGCGACGGTGAAATCAAAATGGCACGCCGCGCGTCGTATCGCACCATCGAATCCAACAACGAATTGGGGTGCAACACGGAGAGACGGGGATGAGAGAACGAGCAACAGTGCTGCTGGTTCGTCACCAGTCAGTACTGCTGGTCCGGGAACGCGGCGGACCGTGGTTGCTGCCGGGCGGCGCGGTGGCATTCGACGAACTGACGATTATTGCGGCGATCCGAGCGCTGCACGAAGACACCGGGGTGCAGGCGAGCGCCGCCGCTTTTCTGTTTCAGCAGGCATCGGCGCATCATCTGCATCATGTCTTTCGCATCGCGATACCGGACGACGTCCATCTGCGGCCGAAAGCCGGAGCCAGATTCCATGAGCTATTTTGGGTGGAGGCGCATCAGCTCGCGCATGTCAGCGCGACTCCGGGCACCCGGGCGATCCTGACGCGCGCAATGGGCGGCGGCCGTGAGTCCACGCGGCACGCGTGGAGCAACGGTGGGGTGGAGCAGGAGGCCGCGGCCGGTTTTGGGAGGCGCGGCCGCTAAGTCGCTTCGGCTTGTTTCCAGCTAACTGTATTTCTTGTCTGCGCAAACCACGCAGGCGCGTACTTCGCTGCGAAATGAATACTTTTTCGGCGACGTTGGGCCTATGCTACCGTTTGAACGGTTGCGGGCGCTCGAGCGAAGGTCGAGCGCCCGCACCTGCCATTGAGCAACGGAAGCATTCGCCCCTGATTGGCGGAGGAAACCATGAAGCTCGTCAGCATGTTTGCCGGAACCGTCGGATTCGTGGCCGTCGTCGGCCTTTCCTTATTGGCCGTTGCGGACATTCTCTTGACGCCATCCGACAAACCCGCAGAGAAAGAACGGCTCGCGTAACACGGCGCTTTCTTTCAGACCGCCGAATGACCGTTTAATTGTCGGTCAAATCGATGAGCCGGCTGTCCATGAAACGTCGAATTTCAGTTGAAGGCATTCGAATGCGAAATGCTGTCTTTCTATAACCAGACGACAGTGATAATGAGCGATGCATCATAATTCCATTATCGCGGACGCCCTTTGCTCCGGCGGCGCGACGATGCCAGGCCCGGCGGGGCAAGGGCCAAGTGCCGCCGGGCGCGGCGCGCGTCGACGGTCGATCGAACAGACCTGCTTTCACCCCTTTGTTCAGGGATTTGCGCGCGTCGGATGCATCCGAAAATCATGCCTACAGTTCGCATGCCGGAAATCGGCGAATTTGAGATGTGATATAATCGTCGATAAATCAAAGTTCATTCGGTCAAAACTTTCAGTCACGGGTTTTATCAAATGCTTGATTCAACGCGTATGAGCGCGGAGGAAGCATGTCAGTAGTCGGTGTCATAGGCGCAATTGTTTTTTTCGCAATAATCGGTCTTGCATTGCTGGCCGTGATCGAAATTATCTTTTCGCCTTTTGCCAAACATAAGGCAAATGAAACGAGCAAGCACGGCCACAAGCGGCCGACCTGGTATCGCAGGCGCGAAGTCGCCGTGCGCCGCGACGAGCCCTGATCGACGCCAAATTTTCCTGATCCGCCAACAGCTTAGCGTACCCTCCCGAGCCGGCTGACACAGCCGCCACCAGCCTGCCGATCATGAAGCAGTGCCATATTTTCGGCACATCCGTTCAAATCCCTCGCATTAATTAGCTCTCGCAACTGTGCGATAACGCACCGCACGCGCTTTCCCCAGACTCTAGTCTTTCTTCGCCGGCACACGCATGAAATGGACTGTTCATCATTTCAAAAGCGCCGGACCACAACACATATAAAGACAGTTAAGCGTTTAGCTAAAGACCTGCATCGGGTCGACTGGCGAATGGCTGCTGTCTGAGGGAAAAGAAATGGCGCAACCCGCATATCCTTCCGTGCTTGAATGGTGGACGCGCGTCGAAAAGCGGCTCTATGGTGACTCGGACGAGACTCCGCAGAGCCGCTCTCTTGTCCGTGCACCGATCATGGTCTTGTACGACGGCTGTGAGAACATCGAAGCGCTGTGGAAAGCGCTGCTCCAATGCCGAACGCCGCATATCCAGGTTGTTTGGAAGTCGCCCGAGTCGGACGAAATGCGTCTGCTGGCGGAGTCGTATGTCGCGATACCGGAGAAGCTCTTCTTCCTGAAGTCGCTTCAGACGAGCCTGCGGCGTGTCGCCGTTCTCGTCGGGCGGGCGCAGAAGCGTCTGGAGTCCGCTTCGTCGCCGCGTGACTTTCCGCTCGTCAAGGCGAAGGCGCAGCCGGCGCGACTTTCGGCTCTCACGTCGGCGTGCTTCGCGTTGCGGCATCTCGGCCGCAAGGTGCTGAATCAGCCGCTCAAGCTGCTGGTGCAGCGCGGACACTGGGTGCTGGCGTACCGTCGCACCGACACGCCCTCCGAGTTGCGCGCGGGGAGCAGTGTCGACGGTGACGAAAGCCGCAACTGGGTCACGCTTCCCGGCATGACGTCGCAATTTCACGCCGACCCGTTCCTCTGGCGCGGCAAGAACGGCGACTACCATCTGTTCTTCGAGAGCCTTCCCTACGACACGAACCGCGGGACGATCAGCCATATTGCGTTCGATCCGGTCAAGCAGACATGGCAGGAGACGCCGCGCGTCGTGCTCGACAAGAGCTATCACCTGTCGTACCCGTTTCTCTTCGAGCACGAAGGCGAGGTCTTCATGATTCCGGAGACCTGCGGCAATCGCACGATCGAGATGTATCGGGCCGCTTCATTCCCGACCGACTGGGCGCTGCACAAGGTGATCATGCGCGATGTCGTCGCCGCCGATACGACGCTCCATCACGACGGCAAGACCTGGTGGATGTTCACGAGCATCACCGAAGAGGGCGGATCGAACTGGGACGAACTGTCGATCTTCTATTCGGATAGCCCGTTCGGCGAATGGACCGCGCATCCGATGAACCCGGTCGTCTCCGACTGCCGTCTCGCCCGCATGGCCGGCAACCTGTTCAAGGACGCGCAGAACCGCCTGATTCGTCCCGCGCAGAATTGCGAGCGCGAATATGGCGCCGCGCTGACGTTCCGCGAGATCACCGAACTCACGACCACGACGTATGCCGAGCGGACCGTGTCGATTCGCACGCCGCCGCGCGGCCACCAGGGACTTCACACGTGGAATGCAGTCGGCGGGATCACCGTCATCGATCTGAAGACGCAGCTTCGCAAGTGGAATCCCTGGCGCGGGCCGATGAGGCGCGCATGACGCGACAGGCGCCCGTCGGCGGCTGCGCACGGGCAAGAGAACCGGCGTGTGGCACGTCGCACAGTGCGTGCCACGGCGCCGGCTTACATTGGTGATTCATCGGAGACTGGAAGCCGCATCGCGCGTTTGTCTTTAGCGCGCGTCACGCAGGTCCTCCGGCGAGGCAGCCCATCGCCATAAAACACCCGTCACAGCACCAGCATCTCCGCCAGCGGCGCGCGCGTCGGTTGCCTGGGGACGGGCCCATCGTAGAAAAACGGCAGCCGGGACCATGAAGCTTCTCCATGTCATCGTTGCGCTCAATGCGGACGGCGCTGAACGCATGCTCCAGCGACTCATCGAGTCGCACATCGAAGATCCGCGGTTTCGTCACGTCGTCTGCTCGCTCACGACGACCGGCAAGGTCGGTGAGGAACTTGCCGCTCGCGGCATCGACGTGCATAGCCTCGGCATGCGTTCGCCGCTCGGCTTTCCGCGCGCGCTGTGGCAACTCGTGAAACTGATTCGCGCAGTACGCCCCGACATCATTCAGACGTGGATGTATCACGCCGACTTTCTCGGCGGACTCGCGGGACGGCTCGCGGCGCACAAGCGCATCGTCTGGGGCGTGCGCACCACCGACGTCAGATCGGGCGGCTCGCGCGTGACCGTGCTGCTGCGCAAGGTCTGCGCGTGGCTGTCGTACTCCGTGCCGCAGGCGATCGTGTGCGCGGCCGAGGCATCGCGCCGGGCGCACGTATTGGTCGGCTATGACGCGAGCCGCATGATGGTCGTGCCGAACGGATTCGATGTCGCACGCCTTGCCGCGACGCCCGAGCAACGCGCCGCGATCCGCCAGCAATGCGGATTCGGCGATGGCACGGTCGTCGTCGGCATCCTGGGGCGTTTCCATCCGGTGAAGGATCATCAGAATTTCGTGCGCGCGGCAGGCATCCTGGCCGCGCGCCATCCCGACGTGCGTTTCATGATGGTCGGGCGCGATCTCGACGCGAACAATCGCGAGCTCGCCGACTGGATCGCGCAGACGGGATTCGCGTCGCGCTTCGTGCTGCTCGGCGAGCGGCGCGACGTGCCCGCGTGCCTGTCGGCGATGGACGTGTTCTGCCTTTCGTCGCGCACGGAGGGCTTTCCGAACGTGGTCGGCGAGGCAATGGCGATGGCGCTGCCATGCGTCGTCACCGATGTCGGCGATGCGGCCATGCTCGTCGCCAATACGGGCGTGGTTGTCGCGAAGGAAAACACCGACGCGCTCGCGGCCGGACTGTCCCGCGTCGTCGACATGACACCCGACGAGCGCATCCGTCTCGGCCAGATGGCGAAAGCGCGCATCCATGCCGAATTCACGATGATGCGCGCGCGCGAGCGTTTCGAAGATATCTACCTGCGGCTCGTCGAAGAAAAGTGAGCATCGCATAAGCGTGGCCTCTGGCCGCAACTTAAGGAGAACGAACATGTGCGGTATCGTCGGCTTTCTGGGTGGTCGCGGCATCGGCCCGGGCGACTCGAAGACAACGGTCAGGAAGATGGCGCTCGCCATCGCCTATCGCGGACCCGACGACGCGGGCGAGTGGACCGATGATCTGCGCGGCATCGCGCTCGGCCATCGCCGGCTGGCGATTCAGGATCTCTCGTCGGCGGGGCATCAGCCGATGTCATCGGGCAGCGGCCGTTATGTCATCGTCTTCAATGGCGAGATCTATAACCATCTCGATCTGCGCGATGAGCTCGAGGACACGCAGCGCGCGCCTGTCTGGCGCGGAAGTTCGGATACCGAAACATTGATGGCCGGCTTCGATGCGTGGGGCATTCAGGCGACCATCGAACGCGCGGTCGGCATGTTCGCGTTCGCCGTGTGGGACCGGCAGGAATGCCAGCTCACGCTCGCGCGCGACCGGATCGGCGAAAAACCCCTTTACTACGGCTGGCAGGGACAGGGCGAAGAAGCCGCGTTCGTGTTCGGCTCCGAGCTCAAGGGGCTGCGCGAGCATCCCGCGTTCGAGAACAACGTCGATCGCGGCGCGCTGACGCTGCAGATCCGTCACGGTTGCGTGCCGGCGCCGTATTCCATCTTCGAAGGCATCTACAAGCTTGAACCGGGCAAGATGCTCACCGTGTCGCTCGAACGGCGTGAGCCGCGCATCTGGCCGTACTGGTCCGGCGTCGAGGCGGCCGTCAACGGTGCGGCACGCGGCTTCGCGGGCAGCCCGGAGGACGCCGTCGACGAACTCGAGCACCTGCTGAGCGATGCGATCCGCCAGCAGATGCTCTCCGACGTGCCGCTCGGCGCGTTCCTCTCGGGCGGCGTGGACTCGTCGACCATCGTCGCGCTGATGCAGAAGCAATCGTCGCGTCCGGTGAAGACGTTCACGATCGGCTTCAACGAAAGCGACTTCGACGAAGCGAAGCTCGCGAAGGCCGTCTCGGCGCATCTCGGCACCGACCATACGGAGTTGTACGTGACGGCGCGTGAGGCGCTCGACGTCATTCCGCGTCTGCCCGAACTCTACGACGAACCGTTCGCCGATTCGTCGCAGATACCGACGTTCCTCGTGTCGCAGCTCGCCAGGCAACACGTGACGGTCTCGCTGTCCGGCGACGCCGGCGACGAGCTCTTCTGCGGCTATCAGCGCTACCGGACCGCACCCGACATGTGGGACAAGATGACGGTGCTGCCAGCGGCGCTGCGCAAGCTGGCGGCATCGGGCATCGTCGGGATATCGCCGAAGCGCTGGAACAGCATGGCGGGGCTGATGGAACCGATTCTGCCGTCGTCGCTGCGCGGCGTGAAAGTCGGCGACAAGCTGCACAAGGGCGCGCAACTGCTGTCGTGCCAGTCGCGCGACGAGGTTTATCTGCACCTGATGTCGCAATGGAACGACCCGGCCGCGCTCGTGATCGGCGGTCACCAGCCGCCGACGCTGATGACCGGCAACGCGCCGGCCTTCACCGGCCTCGACGACGTGCAGCGCATGATGGCGCTCGACATGATCACCTATCTGCCCGACGACATTCTCACGAAGGTCGATCGCGCCGCGATGGGCGTCTCGCTCGAAACGCGCGTGCCGTTCCTCGATCATCGTGTCGTGGAGTTCGCGTGGCGCCTGCCGCAGTCGATGAAGGTGCGCGACGGACAAACCAAATGGGCGCTGCGCCAGGTGCTTTATCGTCATGTGCCGCGCGCGATGATCGAGCGGCCCAAGCAGGGCTTCGGCGTGCCGATCACGCACTGGCTGCGCGGCGAGCTGCGCGACTGGGCCGAAGCGCTGCTCGACGCATCGCGGCTGCGTCGCGAGGGCTTCTTCGATCCGACGATCGTGCGGGCGAAATGGCAGCAGCATCTGTCGGGCGAGCAGAACTGGCACCGGCAGTTGTGGAACGTGCTGATGTTCCAGCAGTGGCTCGAGCATCAGCATGCTTCGTCGATCCCGCTGTTCACGTCGCCTGCGGCCGATCTCGCTGGCATGGAGAGCTGATATCGTTGCGCGGCGCATGCGCGCCGCGCGTGACGACATCCATGACGAAAGGCCCTGGTCTACCGGACCAGGGCCTTTTGCCTGGGCGCACACGCCTGCGATCTTCTCCCGGTTTCATGATGGGCAAATATGGGCAGGCGTAGCCGATGCGCTGCCGATTACGGCATCGGCACGGGCGTCTCCTTGCGCGCACACGCCCGCGATCGACGCGCCTGATTCTCCCCGTTTCATCAAGGGCGAACATGGGCAGGGCGTGGTTACGCCATCGCCGAATCTGTCAGGCCCCGGCCGGATGACGAACGGCCTTTTGTTCGTGCGCGAACGCCTGCGATCGACGCGCCCGATTCCCCCGTTTCCCGTTGAGAGAATCCACGAAGAGCGTGGTCGACGCTCGGCTCACGAGGGCACCGCCAAAGCAAAAGGCCCCGGTCTGATCGACCAGGGCCTTTCGTCTTTCTGCCATTCTCCGGCGCGCCTCGCGCCCGGAATTGCACGCCTACTTGTGATGCTGCTCGGGAACGGCGCGGGGAACGACGGGCTGTCTGCTGCCCACCAGCCAGCGCGGCGTCTTGAACCGGACGATCGCGGTGTACAGCCAGACATACGCGACGGCGAACACGACCGCGGTCACCGCGAGCACCACCGGGTTGTGCCAGAAGAGCGAGGCCGGCACGATGCCGATCATGCTCAGCACCCACAGATACGGCGACGTCCGCGCGTTTCTGCGCTGACGCTGACGCGGGTCGGAGCCTTTGCGCACGATACGCTTGAAAATCAGCGTATGCAGGTGGATGCCATCGGGCGCGCCGACCGGCCGGCCGCGCACGATCCTGCGGCGGTAGATCGAGAACAGCGTTTCGAAGAGCGGATAGATCGCCACGACCATGGCATACCACGCGCAGACGCTCGGGTGGCGGGCGACCAGCAGCACGAGCAGCTCCGCGATCGTGAAGCCGATGAAGTACGCACCGCCGTCACCGAGAAAAATCGACGCCGCGGGATAGTTCCAGATCGCAAAGCCGCCGATCGCACCGATCATCGTGAGCGCGGTGCTCATCACGAGCAGGTCGCCGACTTCATGCGCGACATAGCCGATCGAACCGAAGATCAGAATCGCCACGACTGCGGCGAGCCCGTTGAAACCGTCGATGATGTTGACCGCATTGGTGAGGCCCGCGACCGCGAGCACCGTCAGGCCGATCGCGATGGGCGCGACGGAGAGAATCGGATCGACGAGCGGAAGGTCCACGCGGCTGACCACGCCGTTGAGCAGGAACGCGCCCAGGAGCGCCGCGAGCATCGCACTGAGAAGGCGTGCACGAACACTCACGCGCTTGGTCAGATCCTCGATCACGCCACTCGCAAATGCCGGCGCCGCACAGAGCAGCAGCAGCAGGGACTCCTCACGCGGATTACCCCCGAAAATCGCGGCGATGGGAAAGGTCACGCAGGCCGCAACCATCAGCGCGATGCCGCCGATTCTCGGCACCGGATGAGAATGATTCTTTTGAACCCCGTTCAAATCGTGATCCAGGGAAAGCGCCCCGTAGCGTCCCGCGAATCGAACTATAAGTAGCGTCATGCAGAAAGAACTGATGAAGCCAAGCGCAAGGTTTAACATTTTTTTCACTCACGAAGAGGGCGCATCTCTTTTCGAATATCAAAACCCGAAAACGTATGGTAGGTACAACCCCCGCCATTGTCCACGCATTTATGGCGCTTTAATGTGTGAAACCGAGCCTATCGGGATTATATCGGGACTTCCCCCGATTATTCATACAAACCGGCTTTTAAAATCCCGTTAAAACACGATTTTCATATAACGGACTTAAAAAATCGCTTTAGAGAAATCGTGCGTCGTCGGTGCGCAAGCCCACTTTCGGGCGCATTTTCTTCGTGGGGCCGGTACGTTTTGCCGCGGCAAAAGGCCGTCAGGTCGTCTCTACGCCTAGCATAGGCTAAAAGAACCACGGCGGCAGGCGAAAAATGTCCGCAAATCGAACCCCGGCTAAACCGGCTTTCTTCATAAAATTAGCAGTTCGATTAAAAGCGATTATATGTGCGGTGGCGCGCATACAGCAATACGCGTTGTGATAGCTTCCGATTTGCTCAAATGGCCCGCATACTCAATAAATTCTTAAAAGTGGGTTATAGAACACTCGATCGCGTTGAAAGGTTCGTTAAACAACAAAAATCGTCTGTTGGAATTTCTCTTTTTTTGAGTCGTGTGTTTCAATACGACTGCAATGCCGGGGCGGGATTTTAACGGCTCCGAATGTCGACCTGAATTCAAGAATAAGGAAATAGTGTTTGCGCCCCTTTGGGCGCGCTGCAAGTGTTTCGATCCGCATCCGGTGCGCATGTCGCGCCGGTCCCATAAGAGCCTGTAACGAGACGTTCCATGAAAGTTAAAAATCAGGCGTCAGCCGTAACGGCCGAGACCGACAAAGAGATCGAGCTCACGTCGATTCTCGAAACGCTGGGCCGTCACTGGAAGATGATCGCGACGACCGTGGCGGTCGTCTTCAGCATCGGGGTGGTGTACGCGTATTTCTCCGCGCCGATTTACCAGGCCGGCATGCTGGTCCGCGTCGACGACTCGACCGCCGCGCCGCCGACCGATTCACGCGACATGGTAAGAACCGCTGCCGCGATGTTCGACCAGCGGGCGACGGCCGAAGGCGAGATCCAGGTCATCGGCTCCAAGTTCGTGCTCGGACCCGTCGTCGATGCCCTCAAGCTGTATATCCAGGCCGCGCCGCATCGCTTCCCGCTGATCGGCGGGATGGTCGCGCGCATGAACGACGAAACGTCGACGCCGGGTCTCTTCGGCCGTGGCGGCTACGCCTGGGGCGCCGAATCGATCGACGTGTCCGCGTTCGACGTGCCGAAGAAGTTCGAAGGCAAGGAATACACGCTGCGCTATCTCGGCAACGGCCAGTATCAGGTTCGCGGTCCGGGCGTCGAAACGGGCGTCGGCGGCCAGGTCGGCACCGTGCAGCGCTTCGACACGGAAGCGGGCCCGATCTCGCTGCTCGTCGGCTTCATTCACGGCGAGAAGGGCGTCGAATTCGATCTCACGCGTAATTCGCGCACGTCCGCCATCGACCGGCTGCAGAACTCGCTGACGATCGCCGAGCAGGGCAACAAGTCGGGCGTGATCAGCACGTCGCTGGAAGGCAAGGATCCGGTGCTCGTGGCGGCGATCATCAACGAACTCTCGCAGATGTACGTCCGGCAAAACGCCGATCGCCGCGGGATCAACGCCGCGAAGTCGCTCGAGTATCTCGAGCAGCAGTTGCCCGACGCGAAACGTCAGATGGAAACGGCCGAGGA
The DNA here is from genome assembly GCF_023631365.1 of Caballeronia sp. INML2. Taxonomy (NCBI): domain Bacteria; kingdom Pseudomonadati; phylum Pseudomonadota; class Betaproteobacteria; order Burkholderiales; family Burkholderiaceae; genus Caballeronia; species Caballeronia sp. INML2. Next base: position 127,985 of record NZ_JALQDH010000082.1, read on the forward strand.
CAACTACAACGCCTATCGCAACAGCCGCACGCTGTTCAATCCGGACGAAGAAGGCCGCATCGTCATGCAGCAGGCTTCGCAGGCGGACGCCCAGTTGCTCGACCTGAAGCGCCGCCGTTCGGACCTGGCAGTTCACTTCTCGCCGTCGCATCCGAGCGTGGTGGTGATCGACCAGCAGATTGCGGCGACCGAGAAGTACATCAACGACCTCGCAGCGCGCGTCAAGGCGATGCCGGCAGCCGAGCAGGGCGCGCTTCGCCTGCAACGCGACGTGCGCGTGAGCACCGATGTGTATTCGGCGTTGCGCAACAACATCGAAACGATGCGCCTGATCAGGGCCGGCCGCGTGCCGACCGTGGAACTGCTCGACCGCGCCGAAGTGCCCGAGCGTCCCGTCAAGCCGGTCAAGGCGCTGGTGCTCGTGATCGCAGCAGGCCTCGGACTCTTCATCGGCATCGTGCTCGCCTTCGCTCGCGACTTCCTGTTCAAGGGCGTGCTCGACCCGAAGGAACTGGAATCGAAGACGGGTCTTTCGGTATTCGCGACGATTCCGGACAGCGAACGCCAGAAGGAACTCGCGAAGCGCATCGCCGACAAGCGGCCCGAACAGCTCGCGCTCGCCTCGCGTTACCCGACGGACCCGGCCGTGGAAGGCCTGCGCATGATGCGCTCCTCCCTCCACTACGCGTTGATGGATGCGCCGAACAACGTCGTGATGCTGGCGGGCCCGCTGCCGGGTATCGGCAAGTCGTTCGTGTCGGCGAATCTCGCGACGCTGCTCGCGGCCGGCGGCAAGCGCGTGCTGCTCGTCGATTGCGACCTGCGCCGCGGCCACCTGAACCAGTACTTCGGCCTGCCGCGCGGCAAGGGGCTCGTCGATATCGTCAACGGCTCCAGCACGCTCGAAGAGACCGTGCATCGCTCGGTGCTGAACAACCTCGACTTCGTGCAGTGCGGCTTCTATCCGCCGGACCCGGCCGAGCTGCTCCTGTCGAACGCGTTCACGGAATCGGTGAGCCGCGCATCGGAGCAATACGACATCGTGCTGCTCGACGCGCCGGCGATCCTGGCGGTGTCCGACACGGCGATCATGGCGCCCGTCGCGGGTTCGATCTTCCTGGTCGCGCGTTATGGGGATACGCGCTCCGGGGAAATCTCGGAGTCCGTGAAGCGGCTTGAACAGTCGGGCGCAAGCGTCACCGGCGTACTGCTCAACGGCTTCAAGGTGCATTACGGCAACTACGCCCAGGCGCGTCAGTACGGCGGCTACGCCTACGCTGCCTACAAGGCCGAGAAGGCTGACTAGAGGCTGACTCATCCGGCATGCGCTCCTGCCGGACCCCGAATCAAAAAGTAGTACTAAACAAACGTCCTGAGTCGTATAACGAGGAGAAGTGAATATGTTCTCGCCGCATGAGTTGAAACTCGGCATCGTGGGCCTGGGCTATGTCGGCCTGCCGCTCGCCGTTGAATTTGGAAAGCGTCATCCCGTCGTGGGCTTCGATATCAACCGCGCGCGCATCAACGCGCTGCGCGAAGGCCGCGACGTGACGCTCGAAGTCGACGATGCCGAGCTGGCCTCCGCGACGTTCATGCAATACAGCGCCGAAGTCGAAGACTTGCGCAGCTGCACCGTCTTCATCGCCACCGTGCCGACGCCGATCGATCACTACAAGCGTCCGGACCTCTCGCCGCTGATCGGTGCATCGACGACCATCGGCAGCGTGCTGAAGAAGGGCGATGTCGTCATTTATGAATCGACGGTTTATCCCGGCGCGACCGAGGAAGAATGCGTGCCCGTGCTCGAGAAGATGTCGGGCCTGAAATTCAACGAGGACTTCTTCGTCGGCTACAGCCCGGAGCGGATCAACCCGGGCGACAAGTCGCACCGTCTGCCGGACATCAAGAAGGTCACGTCCGGCTCGACGCCCGAAGTGGCCGACTTCGTCGACGAGCTGTATCGCGGCATCATTACCGCGGGCACGCACAAGGCGAGCAGCATCCGCGTCGCCGAGGCGGCCAAGGTGATCGAGAACACGCAGCGCGACGTCAACATCGCGCTCATCAATGAACTCTCGATCATCTTCAACAAGATGAATATCGATACCGAATCCGTGCTGCTCGCGGCCGGCACGAAGTGGAACTTCATCCCGTTCCGCCCGGGCCTCGTCGGCGGCCACTGCATCGGCGTAGACCCGTACTACCTGACGCACAAGGCGCAGGCGATCGGCTACCACCCGGAGATCATTCTCGCGGGGCGGCGTCTGAACGACAGCATGGGCAATTACGTCGTCTCGCAACTCGTGAAGACGATGACCAAGCGCGATATCGCCATCTCCGGTGCGCGCGTGCTCATCATGGGCCTCACCTTCAAGGAAAACTGCCCGGACCTGCGCAATACGCGCGTGGTCGACATCATCGCCGACCTCAAGGAATACGGCGTCCAGGTCGATGTGTACGACCCGTGGGTGTCGAAGGAAGAGTCGCGGCACGAGTACGGCATCGATCCGATCGAGCAGCCGGCCAAGGGCGCGTACGACGCGATCGTGCTCGCCGTCGCGCACCAGCAGTTCGCCGAAGAAGGCGCGGAAGGCATCCACGCATACGGCAAGGCGAAGCACGTGCTGTGCGACCTCAAGTACATCCTGCCGCTCGAGTCGAGCGACATGCGTCTCTGAGGCTCGGTGGCATCGGCGTGACTGCCGATGCAGGCCGTCGCACAACATCGCCGCGGTTCGGCCCTCGACATTCGGGGGTTGCCCGCGGCGATGTCAACCGGACGTTCGGAGTTCGCAATGAAGATGCCCAAGGTAGTTCTGTACGCCAACACCGATTGGTATCTATATAACTTTCGCCTTTCGTTCGCTCGCAGACTGCGCGATGCGGGTTTCGAAGTCATTCTGTTGTCACCCGACGGCGAGTACGGCCCGAAGCTGCGCGATCTCGGTTTTCGCTGGCACGCGGTGCCGATGAACCGTCGCAGCCTGAATCCGCTTCGCGAACTGGCGCTCGTGCTGTGGCTCGCGCGCTTCTTCCAGCGCGAAAAGCCGCAGCTCGTGCACGGCTTCACGATCAAGAGCGCGGTGTACGGCTCGTTCGCGAGCAAGCTCGCCGGCGTCCCCGCGCGCGTGAACGCGGTCGCGGGCATGGGCTACGTCTTCACGAGCCGCGACCTCAAGGCGCGTATCCTGAAGCCGGTCGTGCGCCAGGTGATGCGCACGGCGCTGAACGGCCGCGACAGCATTCTCGTCCTGCAGAATCCGGACGACATCAAGCTGTTCGAGGCCGCGCGCATCGTCGAGACGCAGGGGATCCGCCTCATCAAGGGATCGGGGGTCGATCTGACGCGCTTCAAGGTGCGCGAGGAATCGGCCGAAGACGCGGGCAAGCCGCTGCGCATCCTGCTGGCGGCGCGGCTCGTGTGGGACAAGGGTATCGAGGAATACGTCGAGGCGGCGCGCATGTTGCGGCGCGAGAATCGCACCGTGCGCTTCCTTCTCGCGGGCTCGCCCGATGACGGGAATCCGGCGTCGGTGAGCACGGCGATGGTGCAGGGCTGGGTGAAGGAAGGGCTCGTCGAATGGCTCGGCCATGTGAGCGACATGCCGAAACTCTTCACCGAAGTGGATGTAATGGTGCTGCCGAGCTATCGCGAAGGCTTGCCGAAAGCGCTGATCGAAGCCGCCGGCTGCGCGCTGCCGCTCATCACGACCGATGCGCCGGGCTGCCGCGAAGTGGTCAGCGAGTCGGGTGTGGATGGCTTGCAGGTGCCGGTGCGCGACGCCCGCGCGCTCGCCGACGCGATTCGCCAGCTCGACGACGACCGCGCGCTCGCGAGAAAGCTCGGCCTCGCCGCGCGGGAAAAGGCACTGAAGAATTTCGACGAACGCATCGTCATCGAGAAGACGCTGGCCGTGTATCGCGAGCTGGTGCCCTCGATCGCGATCGAAGGCGAGCGCCGCGAACATGCCGCGCCCGTCGGTAATCTTGGAGACTTTCATGTCTGATCGTTACGAATCGATCCGCCAGCAACTGACGCGCGCTCCGCGCAAGTGGCTGATCACCGGCGTGGCCGGGTTCATCGGCTCGAACCTGCTCGAAGCGCTTCTCAAGCTCGACCAGGAAGTCGTCGGGCTCGACAACTTCGCGACGGGCCATCAGCGCAATCTGGACGAAGTGCGCTCGCTCGTGAGCCCCGCGCAATGGAACCGTTTCAGCTTCATCGAGGGCGACATCCGCAATCTCGACGATTGCCGCGCCGCGGTGAAGGGCGCCGCCCACGTGCTGCACGAAGCCGCGCTCGGCTCGGTGCCGCGTTCCGTGAACGATCCGATCACGACGCACGAAGTCAACATCAGCGGCTTTCTGAACATGCTCGTCGCCGCGCGCGACGCGAAGGTGGAGAGCTTTACCTACGCGGCGTCGAGCTCGACGTATGGCGATCATCCGGGCTTGCCCAAAGTCGAGGATCGTATCGGCCAGCCGCTGTCGCCGTACGCGGTGACGAAATACGCGAACGAGCTGTACGCATCGGTGTTTGCGCGCACGTATGGCCTGAACGCCATCGGCCTGCGTTACTTCAATGTCTTCGGCAAGCGTCAGGACCCGGACGGCGCGTATGCGGCCGTGATTCCGAAGTGGACGGCCGCGCTCATCGACGACGAGCAGGTGACCATCAACGGCGACGGCGAAACGAGCCGCGACTTCTGCTTTATCGATAACGTCGTGCAGATGAACATCCTCGCGGCGCTGTCCGACGCGGCGGCGCGCAACCAGGTCTACAACGTCGCGGTCGGCGATCGCACGACGCTCAATCAGCTGTACGACGCGCTGAAGCGCGTGCTCGCCGAGAACGGCGTGCCGAACGACGGCAGCCCGGTGTACGCGCCGTTCCGCGCCGGCGACGTGCGCCATTCGCAGGCCAACGTCGACAAGGCCGCGCAGTTGCTGGGCTACGCGAACGCCATTGCGCTTGCGGACGGGCTCGCGATCGCGATGCCGTGGTACATCCGCTTCCTTTCCGAGCGGCGGCTCGTGCCGGCGGAAGCCGACATGGCGGCGAGGCCCGCATGAAGATCGTCGTTTTCATCTACTCGATGCACGGCGGCGGCGCGGAGCGCGTCACCGCCAATCTCGCGAACGAGTGGGCGGCGCTCGGCTGGGAAGTGACCGTCGTCACGCTGACGGCCGGTGAGGGCGACGTCTATCCGTTCCATCCGCGCGTGAAGCGCATCGAGCTCGGACTCGCGGGCGGCGTCGAAGGCGGCGGCATGCTGCGAACGGTGATGGCGAACCTGAAGCGCGTCCTCGCCTTCCGCAAGGTGCTGCGTGAGACGAAGCCGACGGTTGCGCTCGGCGTCATGGCGACCGCCAACGTGCTCGCCGTTCTCGCGGGCATCGGCCTGCCCTACAAGATCATCGCGAGCGAGCACACGCATCCGCCGCGCGCACCGCTCACGCCGTTCTGGGAGCGTCTGCGGCTGCTGACGTACCGCTTCGCGGACAAGGTCGTCGCGCTCACCGACGAAACCCGCGAATGGATCGAAACGCATTGCCGTTGCACCGACGTCAAGGTGATTCCGCCGCCGTTCACGCTGCCGATCGCGCGGACGAATCCGGTCATCGAGCCGCGCAGCGTCGTCGGTGACGAGCGCCGCGTGTTGCTCGCGGTCGGACGGCTGTCGCCTGAAAAGGGCTTCGACAGTCTCATCGACGCGTTCAGGAAAATCGCCGGCGCGCTGCCGCAATGGGATCTCGTGATCGTCGGGGAAGGCCTGGCGCGCGCGAGTCTCGAGCGGCGCCTAGAGGAGGCAAGGCTGCGCGGCCGCGTGTTCCTGCCGGGCCGCGCCGGCAACGTGGCGGACTGGTACGAACGCGCGGATCTCTACGTGCTGAGCTCGCACTTCGAAGGCTTCTCGATGACGCTCGTCGAAGCGATGGCGAGCGGCTGCGCGGCCGTCAGCTACGACTGCGATTCCGGCCCGCGCGTGATCGTCACGCACGGCACGAACGGCCTGCTCGTGAATCCGGTGGGCGATGCGGCCGCGCTCGCGAAGTCGCTCGAAACGCTGATGAGGGACGACGCCGAGCGTCATCGCATGGCGTTGTGCGCGACATCGGTCAACGAGACCTTCGCGCTGCCGAAGACCATCGCGCTGTGGCAGGAAGTGTTCGAAGAGTCCGGCGTGAAGGTTCCGCGGCGCGCGGCGGACCTGCGCGTTCCCGTTGCCGAGCGATGAGGAGCCGCCCATGAAAATCATGCTCGTCGTCAGTTCGATGGGAAGCGGCGGCGCCGAGCGCGTCGCGGCTTCGCTCGTCAATGCGTGGGCGCAACGCGGCGACACCGTGACGCTCGTCATCACGTACAGCGGCCGCGGCGCGTGCTTCTATCCGCTCGCGGAGAACGTGCGCTGCATCTTTCTCGCCGATCGCGTGAAGGCCGGCGCGCGCATGCTGCAATATCCCGCGCGGTTCCGCGCATTGCGCGCGCTCATCCGCGAGAGCGCGCCGGATGTCGTCGTGTCGTTTCTCTCGAACGTGAACATCACGACGATTCTCGCCACCCGCGGGCTCGGCGTTCCGGTGATCGCGTGCGAGCACATCGACCCTTCCGCCGATGGCCGCTCGCAGCTCATGAGCCAGATGTGCCGCTTCGTCTATCCGAGCGCGGATCTGCTCACGCTGCTCACGGACAACATGGAGGCATCGTTCAGGAAGATGGTGCCGCGCGTGAAGCGCATCGAGGTGGTGCCCAATCCGCTGCCGGACGAACTATTGCTGTTGCAGCCCGAGACCGTCGAGAAGAGTGCGCGCAAGCGGCTCGTCGCGGTGGGGCGTCTGAACACGCAGAAGCAGTTCGACTTGCTGATCGACGTGTTCGCGACGCTCGCGCCCGAGTTTCCAGACTGGGACTTGTGGATCTGGGGCGAAGGCCCGGAGCGCGCGGCGCTCGAAGCGCAGGTCGCCCGCTTGCAGATGGGCGAGCGCGTGCTGATGCCGGGCAAGACTACGAGTCCCTGGGAAGAAATGGCGCGCTCGGACGCGTTCGTGCTGTCGTCGCGCTATGAAGGCTTGCCGATGGCGATGCTCGAAGGCATGGCGCTCGGACTGGCGACCGTCGCGTTCGACTGCAAGAGCGGCCCGCGCGAACTGACGCGCGACGGTGAGGACGGCGTGCTCGTGCCGCCCGGCGACAAGTCCGCGCTCATCGATGCGCTGCGGCGCGTGATGTCGGACGACGCGCTGCGCGCCGAGCTCGGACGCAAGGCGGCGGCCTCGGTGCGGCAACGCTATTCGTCGCCGGCCATCCTGCGCCAGTGGGACGCCATCTTCGCGCAGCTCGGCGCGCGCACGCGTGGCGACGAAGGCAAGAGCACGGCGTATCCGCGCACCATCACGGGAGAAAAAGCGTAATGGTCGACAGGCGACGCGTGATCCACTCGCTGCTGATGGGCGCCGTCGCCGGTGGATCGGGTGCGCTCGGCCTCGGCGCGCGCGCGGCCGGACGGCGCGATGTCGTCACCGACAAGTCGTTCGGCGTCAAGGGCGATGGCAAGACCAATGACCGCGCCGCGCTGCAAACGGCCATCGACCGGTCCGTCGACCAGACGCTCCTGATCACGGGCAAGTGCCGCATCGACGAAAAGGGTCTCGATCTGCGCCGCGACAGTCACGTGCGATTCGCGCCGGGCGCGTCGATCAAGCTGCTGCCGCACGACACGTCGTTCTATTCGATGTTTCGCATCTGGGACGTGAACAACGTGCTCGTCGAAAACGCGGTGCTGGACGGCAGCAAGGAGTTGAACGCCGCGAAGCCCGAGCTGCGCGAAAACGGCCACGGCATGGGTTTTTCCATCGCCGGCAGCACGGAGGTCACGCTCGTCTCGCCGAAGACGGTCGGGTGCTGGGGCGACGGCATCTATATCGCCAACAGCTACAACGTGCCGTTCAAGTACAGCAGCGGCATCCGCGTGGTGAATCATCATGCGGACCGCTGCCGCCGGCAGGGCCTCTCGATCATCAGCGGGCGCAATATCGTGTTCGAGAATCCGCTGTGGGAGAACATCGGCGGCACGCAGCCGGAGGCGGGCATGGATGCGGAGCCGAACAGCAACGCGGACATTCTCGAGAACATCCGCATCGTCAATCCGACGACGCGCAAGTGCCGCTACGGGATCATCGTGTGGCTGGAAGAGATCGTGGGGCCGATGCCCAAGCATGTCGATATCGGCATCACGAATCATCGCGACGAAGGCGCGAGCGATGCGGCGTTCGCCGTGTCGTCGCTCAAGCTGAAAGGACGAAAGGTGTCCGGGCAGATCGCGAGCCACTCGCCGACGTGGGTCAGCCCGAGGCTTGCCACCGTCGAGAGCATCGATTACGACAAGGCGGGACCGAAGATCGTCGTCACCAACCTGAGGCTCGTGCCATGACAGCCGCGCCCACGGACAATAACTAAAGCGTATAAAGGCCAGAACGATGCAAGCAACGACAATGGACAACACGGCGCAGCAGCGCGCACCCGCGAAGCGGGTGCGCGGATTCGCGTACTTCTTGACGCCCTCCGGATGGGCGTTCCTGGTGCTGGCGACCGCCGCGATTTCGATCGTCGCGTTCCGCGAGCGCAGCGTCGGGCTGATCTTCGACCAGGAAGCGTACATCCAGTACTTCCGGTCGACGGACTGGCACTGGCTCGTGCAGTTCTATCAGAACCGCCAGTCGGACATGGGCTTTCTCATCAGCCTGATCACCGAGGAGCTCGGCTGGCGCTCGTGGGTCATATTGCTCAACGCGTTCGGCGTGACGCCCGAAGGCGGCATTCGCACGACGGTCGTGCTGCTCAACCTGATCGTGATGTACTCGCTGCTGCAGACGCGGCGGCCGCTCGTGGGCCTGCTTCTGTGGCTCGTCATTCCGTATGCGCTCGCGACCGTCGGCCTGTTCCAGATCCGGCAGGGCTTCGGGCTCGCAATTGCCATGCTGTTCACCTGCCGCTTCAACCGCCCCACGCTCGGCATGGGCCTCGCGAGCTTCGTGCACACGACCTTCGCGGTGCCCACTGCGCTGCTGCTCGCGGCGGGTTTCGGCGGCGAGAAAAAGCGCTCGCTCATCGTGGTCAGCGCGGTGGCGATCGTGCTGGCGTCGGCGGCGAAGTTCCTGTTCGCGAACTACGGCGGACGCCGTATCGACGAATACACCGGCTATCAGGAAAACTTCACGATCAAGCTGCTGGCGCTGCTGTTCTTCTACACGATGGCCTCCGTCATGGTGCTGTACTCGTCGTGGCGCTCGCCGGAAACAAAGCGGGAAATCGCCTACACGCGCCTGTCGATCATGCATTTCGGCCTGTTCGTGTATCTCGTCGTCGCGTTCTTCGTGTTCCCGTTCGCCAAGGGCCGCGTCTGGTATTGCGTGCCGCTGCTGCTGCCGTTCCTCGCGCCGGAAATCAAGTTCAAGAACGCGGCCGTTCTCGTCATCACCTTCGGCGTGTTCGTGGCCGTCGCCGCCGACGCAACGAAGAGTTATTTCGAAGGCGTCTATCACTACTTCCTGATGCCCTGACGACGATGTCCTACTTCCTGATTTCGCTCGATTTCGAATTGATGTGGGGCGTGCGCGACCATCGCTCGATCGCTACGTACGGAAAGAACATCCTCGGCGTGCGCGAGGCGATTCCGGCCATGCTCGCGATGTTCACGAAGTACCGCGTGAAGGCGACATGGGCGACGGTCGGCATGCTGCTCTTCGATAACAAGAAGGACCTGCTCGCGAATCTGCCCGACATCCGCCCGACCTATAACGATACGAAACTCAGTCCGTACGCGAACGGCTATATCGATTCGATCGGCACGGACGAGAAAAGCGATCCCTACCATTACGGCCTGTCGCTCGCGCGACAGATCGTCGATACCGAAGGCAGCGAGCTCGCAAGCCATACCTTCTGTCACTACTACTGCCTCGAAGCGGGACAGGACAAGGCGCAATTCGCCGCCGACATGCAAGCGTCCGTCGCGTCGATCCGGCGTCTCGCCGATCCGCCCGCGAGCATCGTGTTTCCGCGCAATCAGGTGAACAACGCGTACCTTTCGGTGTGCGCGGAAGCGGGACTGATCGCGTACCGGGGCACCGAACGCAACTGGATGTATCGCGAAACATCGCGCGCCGATGAAGCCGCGCTGCGCCGCGCCGCGCGTCTCGCCGATGCCTATGTCAATCTCTCGGGCGATCACGCCTTCGATCCGCGCCCTTCGGGTGGTGGGCTCGTCGATGTGCGCTCCAGCCGCTTCCTGCGTCCCTATGCGCGCAACAAGGCTGCGCTGGAATGGCTGCGCATCCATCGGATCAAGCAGTCGATGACTTCGGCGGCGCGCACGGGACGCTCGTTTCATTTGTGGTGGCATCCGCATAACTTCGGCGCGAATCTCGCCGAAAACCTCGCGGTGCTCGAAGCGGTGCTCAAGCATCAGGCGCATCTGAGAGACACCTACGGCATGCAGCCCGCGACCATGGCGGAAGTCGCGCGCGCGACGCAATCCGAAGAGAGCCGGCTTGCGGAGATGGAATTCGGCCTGTTCGTTTGACCAAGTTCGAAGAAGCAACAACAAGACACTAGAAAACGACCCGCACCGCGGGTGCGATGCACGGGCGATGGCCATTGCATCGCGCCGGCGCGCGCCGGGGATAAGAACAAAGGGGGAAGTGCGATGAATTTTCGTAACGACATAAACGGCTTGCGCGCGTTCGCGGTCCTCGCGGTCGTCCTGTTCCACTTCGATGTGCCCGGCTTCAAGGGCGGCTTTCTCGGCGTCGACGTGTTCTTCGTGATCTCCGGCTACCTGATGACGAGCATCATCTTCAGGCGCATCGCGAAGGGCAGGTTCTCGGTGCTCGAGTTCTATGGCGATCGGGCGCGGCGCATCGTTCCGGCGCTCGCGTTTCTCTGCTTCGCGCTTTTCGTGCTCGGCTGGCTCGTTTTCCTGCCCTCCGAATTCCGCGCGTTCGGCAAGGCGGCGGCTTCGAGCCTCGGGTTCTTCTCCAATATCGTCTACTGGCGCGAGGCGGGTTATTTCGATGTCCGCTCGCACCTGAAGTGGCTGCTGCACACGTGGTCGCTTTCCGTCGAGTGGCAGTTCTATCTTCTGTATCCGCTCGGCATCCTCCTCGTGCGCAAGCTGTTCGGGCATCGCGGGACGGTGATCGCGATGATCGGTACCGCGCTCGCGTCGCTTGCGGTGTGCGTCTATCTCTCCGATCCCACCAAATGGCCGACGGCTGCGTTCTTCCTGCTGCCGACGCGCGCATGGGAAATGCTCGCGGGCGGTCTCGTGTACCTGTTCCCGGTAACGCCGCGCAGACCCCTGCGCCGGACGCTCGAAATCGCCGGCCTGGCGATGATCGTGTACGGCACGCTCACCTTCAACGAAAACAATGCGTGGCCCGGCTATCTCGCGCTCGTGCCGGTTCTGGGCACGGCGCTCGTGATCCTCGCGGCGCGCAAGCATTCGATCTTCACGTGCAATCCGCTCGCGCAGTTCATCGGCAAGATTTCGTACTCGGTGTATCTCTGGCACTGGCCGTTCGTCGTCGCGCTCACGTACTTCGACAAAGAAGGCTCGCTGCCGTGGCGCGTGGGCGCCATCGCCGACGGTTTCGCGATGGGGTATCTGTCGTACGCGCTCGTCGAGTCGAAGACGAGAAAGCCGTCGCATGGCGAGGCGCGCGCGTTTCCGAAGTTCATCACGCTGCGCCCGATTCTCGTGTTCACGCTGCTGCTCGCAATCGGCGGCGGCAGCATCTATGCGAACCAGGGCGTGCCGAATCGCTTCGACCGCTCCGTGTTCATCGCCGACAGCGAGACCTACGACACGAATCCGCACCGCACGAAGTGTCACATGATGATCGATCCGTGCGACGTCGCGAGCAAGCAGAAGGATAGCCGCGCGGTCGTCCTCGGCGACAGCCACGCGGAGGCGATCGCCGAAGCAGTCGTCGATGCCGTGCCGAACGGCAAGCCGGACGATGTGCTGCTCATCACGATCGAAGGCTGTCCGACGATCTACGGCATCCGTCGCGGCGACGGCGACTGCTTCGAGCAGGACCGCAAGTACATCGATATCCTGAGCCGCGATCAGACCGCGAAGACGCCCGTCATCATCGCCAATCACTGGTCGCAGTACTGGTCGGGACCGTCCCCGGATGATTATTCGTTCGTCGATCCGGAGCGGCCTGCGCAGACGCCCACGCCGTTTTCGACCGAGTCGTATCGCGAGCATTTGCTGTCGACGGTCTGCCGCATTTCGAAGATCCGGCCCGTCTATCTGGTCGAGCCGATTCCGGAGTTCGACTTCAACGTGCCGCTGGTGCTCGCGCGCGAGAAGATGAAAGACCCGCACGCGCCCGATCTGTCGATCACGCTCTCGGATTACGTCCAGCGCAACGGCGGTTTGCTGCAGGCGATGCGCCAGGCCCACGACGAGTGCGGCATCCATCTGCTCGACCCGCGCCCGTATCTGTGCCCGGACGGCAAATGCATGGGCTCGCACGACGGCCGGCCGCTCTATTCCGACTTCCACCACATGAGCGAATACGGCAACCGCTTCCTCGTGCCGATGTTCCGGCATGTGTTCGAACAGACGTGAGCGCGCGCGAAATCGACGACAGAACGGCCTCCTTCGGGAGGCCGTATTTCATTCGGACGTGCCGGCTTCGGTTTGCGGACCATTACCGGTGAAGGGCGGCGCGAAGCGCGTCCAGAAGATGTAGCTCGCAAGCACCGCCATCGCGCCGATGCCGGTTGCGAGCAGCACGCCCTGAGCGCCATAGAGACGCACGAGAATGACGTTGCCGATGATCTTGGTCCCGAAGCCGATCAGCGAAATGACGGAGATCGCCCGATAACGCGTTTCACTCGCGAACAACTGCACGAGCACGCACATGCCGAAGTAGAACGGCACTTGCAGCAGCCCGTAGCGAAAGAGCGTGGTCACTGCGATCGTGTCCTCGGCCGTGAAGGCGCCTTTCTGGAACAGCAGCTTGACCACGTACGGTGCGAGCGCATACGCGAAGAGTCCGCCGACGAGACCGAGCATCGTCATGATGCCCGACCACTTCAGCGCGGTGCTGCGCGCGCGCGCATGATCGCCGCGATGAAGAATCTCCGCGAGAATCGGCAAGGTTGCGCGGGTGATGGCGAGCGCGCCCATGCTGAGCACGAGCGAGAGCAGGCGGTTCGCGTAGCCGAGCGTCGCGATGGCGCCGTCGCCTTGCTGCGCCATGAAATACTGGTCGATGGGAAGCCAGAGGCTCGCGACGACCGAACCGATCATGAGCATGCCCATCGAGCGGATCGTCGACGGCCACTGTGTCGCGCGCGCCGAGACGCGCGGCAGTACGGCCATCGAATCGGCGCGTCTGGCCAGCACCCGCAGCCACGCAGCCTGAACCACGAAGCCGAGCGACGTGCCGAGAACGAGCGGCATGATCGACGTGTTGTTGCGCGCGGCAAGCACGAAGACGAGCAGGCCGATGGCCGGCACGCATTCCAGCAACGTATTGATGTGCTTGCCCGAAGCCTGCAGGCGCGACGACGAGATGCAGATCGTGAAGGTCAGCACGCCGACCGGCGTCATGCTGATGATCATGTCGCGGCACATGTCGCGCGTGGATTCCGCGAGACTGCCCGCGATCACATCCGCGAGATAAGGCCAGAAGAGCCAGAGCAGGAGCGAGGACGCGAGGCCGAGGACGAGCCCGATGCCTTCCAGCTCGCCGAGAAAGCCGTCGCGCTGGGACTTGTCTTCCTTGAGCGACACGAGCGCGGGAACGAGCAGCACCGCCAGCACGTTCGTGAGCATCGAGGGCAGCCAGGTGACGAGCGTGAGCGCGAACTGATACGCGTCGACGGTTCCGCTGATCCCGTAGCGATACGCGATCGCCATTTCCTTCGACGCGCCGATACATTTCCCGGCGATCACGAATATCAGCAGAACGACCGCGCTTCTCGCGATCCGCTTGTGATCCTGATGCACGCCGCCGAGACGTCGTCTTACCGATTGCACAGCTGTGCTCAGCACGTGTACTCCTCCTGCGTTGGAGCCTTTCGTCGCGTGGCTCGACGTCAGGTTGAAATCGCCATGCGATGAGATACGCGAAAGCCGCCGGCTTTCGCGTGAGAGTGACGAGCATGCACGAGAACGGGCGCCGCGACTGTTCGCCAAGGCACCCGGCAACGCCGATGACGGCGCGCTTGCCGTCCGGAAGAAGCGAAGCGCGTCTTTTCTTACGACGATTGCACGCTCCAGGGACGCACGATGTAGCGCGCCGCGCGATCGGGCGATGCATCGTTCGTCAGGATTCGCGCCGGGCAGCCGGCCACGGTCACGTTCGATGGAATGTCTTTCGTCACGACGCTGCCCGCGCCGATCGTCACGTTGTCGCCGATGGTCACGTCTTCGACGATGCAGACGTTCGGCCCGATATACACGTTATTGCCGATCGTCGCCGCCTTGCCGTGGTTCGATCCGATCGTCACGCCTTGGGAAATATTGCAGTTGGCGCCGATGACCGCGGTCGGATTCACCACGAGCGAACCGACGTGACTGATATAGAAGCCCGGCCCGATCTTCGTGCGGGGGCTGATCACGAATCCGAACCTGCGCTGCTTCAGGCGGACGATGTGGTTGAGCACGAGCCGCACCGGCCGCGACGACGCCGCGCTCGCGAGGCGCAGCCAGAACATGTAGTTGAACCCTTCGTTCAACACCAGTTGCTCGAGGAGGAGCATGAGGCTGTACTCGCCGCTGTAGCGATAGAGGTCGCTCTTGATCAGATCGAAGGTTTTCATTGCAGCGTGTCTTTTTCGTTGGCATGGACGCTTTCAGGACTTCCCCCGCCGCTTCGGAGAGAAGCACGGCGAGCGGCGCCAACGTTGAGACTAGTGATTAGTGCTGGTGCATTCGGTGCGAAATGGAACACATGGACGGTTCGTGCGGCAAGGTCTGCCGATTTCGATTAATTTGTCTGCTGAATACCTGATTTGTTTAATCAGATTATTAGATATTCAGCCGCCGACCAGTGGCGGCGGTCGATCTGGCCGTTTAGACCGTCGTGCGTATTAACCCGATAAGGGTATTCACGGTAGGGTCTTTTAGTTTCGTATTTAAAAAAATTTCCGGCGTCGCATTTACAAAATCGTATTGATCAGTTGAAAACAGCAAGAAGCCACCTTTCATGTTGTAATTTTTGCATGTAATCCGATAGAAAGCGGTCATTCTGGCGTGTGGAATTACAATTATCGGCCGAATAATCGGTCATTAACGGTGATTAATCTGGCGAATCGATGTCGTTTCGGCATACGAAAGGCGCTTCGCCAAGCCTTGCGGGGCTTTCCGCGAGCGCGTTTTACCGACCCGGCGAGTGAAGGTTCACGTTCTAAGTCGCAAATGTTCATATGAATGTCAATCATCTTATATAAGGTGGTTTGAAGTGGTGTCATTCATCTACGGTATTAACAATCAAAACGACCTGGATTAATTCACTCATCGGTGAATGAAAGAGAAAATGCGTAACGATAAAGCGCTCAAAAAAGAAAATAAAAAGTTACAAGCGTACATTCTGTAACAAGTCGCGGGTAGAAACGCCTCGTAACAATCGGTAGTATTAATAAAAGACGGTAATTACTTCCGTCAGACTTCAGTGCTCCGGCGGTCCGTTCACGGACGATCGGGCATGGGGTGAATAGGTCTTCCGGCATATCTGGTTCCTTATCCCGAAGTCGCCCTGTTTTTCGCCGAGATGCCTTTCGGAGTCGCCGTGTGCGGCTGTCGAGCGCTGAGCGGCGCAATCGTTTGCGCCTGCTTTTTTGCGTTGGTCATCTCATTGCCCATTAAGAAACGTTGCGTGCGGCCGATGTCGCAGGAACGGGATCGTCCGTCGATAACGCACGACCAATTGGAAAGACTAATGCTTCCTAACAACACTCAGGCAGACACCCAAGCAGACAACACCGTCGTCGGCGCCCGTATTGCAACCCGTCGCAAGCTGCTGACCTCGCTCATCGCGGGCAGCGGTGCGTTCGTGCTCGCCGCATGCGGCGGCGGCGGCGATGGCGCGACGCCTGATTCCGTCGCGGATCGCTGGAGAAGGAGAAACAACGGTGGCGCCTCCACGGCGACGCCCGCGAGCTCGGCTTCGTCCACGACGACTGCCAGCGCGGCGGCCCCCGCCAGCGCGGCAACGCCTGCCAGCTCGACGTCCGCCGCAGCCGATAACACCGCCGGCACCATCAACGCGTCGTCGTTCGGCGTGAAGGCCGATGGCTCGACCAACGACCGCGCCGCGCTCCAGGCTGCCATCGACGGCTCCGTCGGCCAGATCCTGCTGATCTCCGGCCAGGTCCGCATCGACACGACCGGCCTCAAGCTGCGCACGAACAGCCACATCCGCTTTGCGTCGGGCGCTTCGATCAAGCTGCTGCCGCACAACGCCGACATTTACCAGATGATGCTCATCGAAGACGTGAGCAACGTCATCGTCGAAAACGCGTATCTCGACGGCAGCAAAGAGCTGAACTCGGCTTCGGGCGGCGAGCACGGCATGGGCTTCTCGATCATCGGCGGCCAGAACGTGCATCTCATCTCGCCGACGACGATCAACACGTGGGGCGACGGCATCTACATCAACGATAGCCAGACCAAGAAGAACACGCCGACGTACAACCTGACCGTCGACAACCACAAGGCGGACGGCTGCCGTCGTCAGGGCGTGTCGATCATCTCGGGCGACACGATCACGTTCAACAGCCCGGTGTGGCAGAACATCACCGGCACGGCGCCGGCGTGCGGTCTCGATTTCGAACCGAACGACAACTCGGCCGTGTTCAAGAGCATCACGATCAACAGCCCGACGACGGCGAACTGCAAGGGCGGCGGCATCAACGTGTGGTTCGGCTCGCTGCCGGGTCCGATCAGCAAGACGGTCACCATCGCGATCAACAACCACGTCGACACGACGAGCCCGGGCGGTTCGTTCGCGGTTCAGGGTCTGTCGCTCGACGGCTACATCGTGAACGGCCAGATCAGCAGCTCGAATCCGAAGTGGAAGTACCCGCTGATCGTCGAGCAGTGGGACAACTCGGGTCCGCGCATCAACGTCACGAACCCGACGATCGTCAAGTCGTAATCGGCGACGAAGGAAAAACGCCATGCGGAAAAGCTCATCTCCGCATGGCGTTTTTTGCGTTTTTGCGGCGTGACATGACGCCGCTACTTGAACCAGCCGAGATTCACCGAATTGGAAATCGCCTGCAGTCCCGCCTGATTCGGATGCAGATGATCGCCGCTGTCGTATGCGTGGAGCATGACGGGAGGATTCGAAGGATCGCCGAGCGCGGCCGCCTGATCGAGCACGGCGTCGCATCCGCTGTCGGCGGTGGCGACGAACGCGTTCACCGCTGCGCGCGTCGCCTCGATGTCCGGCGTCCACGACGAAACACCCTCGAACGGCGTGAGCGTCGAGCAGATCACGCGGACGCCCGCTGCGTGCGCGCTTTGCGTCAGCTGGCTGAACGCGCCGGTCAGACTGGCGGCTGTCGGCGGCGCGCCACCGATCAGGTTGTTGACCGCGTCGTCGGAAATGATGACCCACTTCACGTTGTATTGGTTCAGCACGTCGCGCTGGAAGCGTGAAAGACCCGCCTCGCCGGAATCGTTCGTGAAGAAGTCGTTGCCGGAGATGCCCTGGTTCAGCACGCCGACCGTCATGCCGGCTTGCTGCAGACGCGCGGCCAGCAAGTTCGGCCAGCGTCCGTTGGTGTTCGGCTGCGACGCGATGCCGTCGGTGATCGACGCGCCGAAGGCAACCACGGCGCCCGTCGCACTGGCGTTCTGCACGACGACGTCGGTGAGGAAGTAATAGGACTGCGCGCCGAGTGCGTTGAGCACGCCGCCCGTGAAGTCCGGGTCGGCGCTGACGTCGCCGGGTGCGATGTACACGTCCTGCAGGCCCTCGGCGTGCCCGGTCGTTTCGCTCGGCGTCCGCTGCGGCAGATAGGCGCTGACGACGATATCCGTAAGCGCCGGCACCTGAAACGCGATCGGATCGCTCATGACGGCGCCGCCCGGCGGGATCGTGACGAACGGCTGCCCTTCGAAGGTGACGGCCTTGTCGGTGCCGGGCACGGTGCGCTGGCCGCTCGCGCGTAGCGCGACGTGCACGTCGCCGATCACGAGCGGATCGCTGCCGTAAAGATTCGAAAATTGCACGCCGGCGGCCGTCCCGCCGATGCTCGTGCGCACGATCTGCCGGATCGTCTGATTATTGAAGCCGCCGTCTCCGGTGACCATCGGCGCGGCGCTCCATGTGCCGGTCCACGGCAAGGTGGCGCTGATGCTCTGGGCGAAACAGGACGACGAAAGCGGCAGGGCGAGCGCGGTGGCCACGAGGGCTCGCCTGTTGCGACTGAATTGCTTGATCAACTTGTTCTCCGAAACCAGCCAGACATGAAGTGGACGTTTCGCGCGACACGGCGACGTCCTTGGAGTGGGGAGTTCGGAACGTCAGGTTCGCGTTCCTGTTGGCTGGCGCGTGTGGCCACAGCGCGCCGTTTCGCGCGGCGAAATCTTCAGCTGATTGCTTCGCCTTGACGCATCGAGCATCGGAGCATCATTCGCGCCCGTGCGCTGTGCGCGGGCGCGCATATCGTCACAAAAGGCCGTAATGCGCTATTGCTGCGCGCCGGAGGCGGCTTCGGGCGATGACGCCGCCGCCGCATCGCTCGTGCTTTCGCCCGGCGACGGCAGAATCGGCGGCATGGTCGTGAACACCGGCGCTTGCGGCGGCTCTTCCGTCACTTCGGCCACCGGCTCCGAAGCCGCGCGCTTCGTGCGCACCGGAGGCTGGGCCGCCGTCTGCGCGGTTTTCGGCTTGCCCGGCTTCGGCGCTTTCGAGAACGTCTCGTCGAACCAGGTCCTCACGCGCGTGGACACCGTCTGCCACATGCCCGGCGTTTCCTGCGTGTCGAAGCGCGCGCGTGCGTCGATCAGATGCGAACGCAGCGAGCGCTGCACGAAGTCGCCGACGATCGGCAGCGCGCTGTGCGCGCCCTGTCCCCAGTAATCGCTGCGCAGCGTGACGCGGCTGTCGTTGAAGCCGACCCACGCACCCGCCACGAGTTGCGGATGCATGAGGATGAACCAGCCGTCCGCGTTGTCCTGCGTGGTACCGGTCTTGCCCGCGACGTCCGCGCGGATGCCGAAGCGCGTGCGGATCGCCGTGCCCGTGCCGCGGTTGATCACGTCGCGCATCACGTCGACGAGCTTGCGGGTCGCATCGACGGACAGCGCGCGCTCGGGCGCGCTTTCGAACTGCGCGAGGACGTCGCCGTCCTTGTTCTCGATGCGCGTAACGAGCAGCGGCTCTATATAACTACCGTCATTGGCGATGGTGCCGTACGCCGACACCATTTCCTTGAGTGTGACCGGGCTCGTGCCCAGTGCGAGCGACGGCACCACGTCGAGATGACTGTCGCGCACGCCCATGTCCCGTGCGAGCCGTGCGACGCGTCCGGGCCCGACCTGTTCCATCAGTTGCGCGGTGATGCGGTTCTTCGAATAGGCGATCCCGTCGCGCAGGCTCACGGGGCGGCCCGAGGGCGGCGAGTCGTCGGTCGGACGCCAGGTTTCGGCGCCGCGCACCGGAATTTCGACGGCCTGATCGATGAACGTGTCCGCCGGTTTCGCGCCCCGCTCGAAGGCCGCGCCGTAGACGAAGGGCTTGAACGTCGAGCCGGGCTGGCGGCGCGCCTGCGCGACGTGGTCGAACGGATCCTGCGTGAAATCGCGGCTGCCGACCCACGCCTTGATCTGGCCGTTGCGCGGATCGAGCGCCAGAAACGCGGCCTGCACGCGCGTCTTGTTCTCGCACAACGCCTGCATGAATGCGCGGTCGGCGCCGAGCTTTTTGATGGCATCGGCGTCGTTCGCGCCGCTCGTGCGCAGCGCGCGATACTGATCCGTCTCGCGGATGAACGCGTGCCCGAGATCCGCGTTCGTGTTCGCGCAGCCGCCTTGTCCTCGCCCGGCGCCCCACGCCGCATTCGCGATCGACTGCAACTGATTGCCCTGTAGCGCGAGCGCGTTCGTCGCCATTGCCTGCAGACGCGAGTCGATGGTCGTGCGCACGACGAGACCATCGGAGTAGATGTTGTAGTCGTTGTCGTCGGCCCAGCCGATCAGCCACTTGCGCAACTGCTGCGCGAAGTGCGGCGCGCGGCCCGGCTCTTCCGTCTGCCGCTCGAAGTCGATGCGCAACGGGCGCTTCCTGAGCGCATCGAGCTTCGCGGCTTGCAGGTGGCCGAACTTGACCATCTGCCCGAGCACGATGTTGCGCCGGTCGAGCGCGCGCTCGGGATTGATCACCGGGTTGTAATAACTGTTGCCCTTCAACATGCCGATGAGCGTCGCGCTCTCGAGCACGTCGAGCTGGCCCGCGGATTTATCGAAATAGGTGCGCGCGGCCATTTCGATACCGTAGGCGTTGTAGAGGAACGGCACCGTGTTCAGATAGGTTTCGAGGATCTCGTCCTTCGAATAGAGCGCTTCGATCTTGAACGCGGTGATCGCTTCCTTCAGCTTGCGCGTGAGCGTCTGCGAGCGGCCGATTTCCTCGGGATACAGATTGCGCGCGAGTTGCTGGGTGAGTGTCGAGCCGCCCTGACGGTCGCCCGAGAACGTATGCAGCGCCGCGCCGGCGGTGCGCCTGAAATCGATCCCGTGATGCTGATAGAAACGCCGGTCTTCCGTCGATATGAGCGCGTCGATCACTTGCGGCGAGATTTGCTTGAGGCTCACCCATTCGCGATGCGTCGGCTTGAACTCGGCGAGCAGCTTGCCATCGGCGGAATAGATCTGCGCGGGCTGGTCCACCTTTGCACGGCGGATATCTCGGATGCCGGGTGTGAACGGAATCAGCACCAGCACGTAGAGCAGGAAGAGCGCGGGCAGCAGGAGCAGCGTGCGGGGCCGCAGATGCGGACGCAGCCGCGACGCGAGGCGAGCCAGAGTCGCCTTGGCCAAGGCTTTGAAATCAGACGCGGTCACAACGAAACGGGATGCCCGGACATGGAAAACCCTGAATCGTAGCGTAATTTTTCAGCAGGTCTTTCGCAAATTTGTCATCGAGGTGGCGGCGTGCGCGCGCCGGCCGACTCGCCGATCGGAAACGCCGTCGTCGAGAGGATCTCGCGCAGCACGACGAACGTGCGGATCTGGCGCACGCCGGGAAGATAAAGCAGCTTCTCCGCGTGGAGCCGGTTGAAGCTCTCGCTGTCGCGCGTGCGGATCAGCATGAAGAAATCGAACTCGCCCGTCACGACATGGCACTCCATGCAGCCGGGCACTTTCTGCGCGGCCTTTTCGAAATCGGCGAAGGAATCCGGCGTCGAGCGGTCGAGGATCACGCCGATCAGCACGAGCATGCCGGCGTCGAGCGCTTTCGGATCGAGCAGCGCGACGGTCGCGCGGATCAGTCCCGCTTCGCGCAGGCGCTCGACTCGCCGCAGGCACGCGGGCGGGCTGAGATTGACCTTCTCCGCGAGCGCGACGTTCGAGATCGACGCATCGCGCTGCAACTGACGCAGAATCGCGCGATCGACGCGATCGGTCTGGACGCCCGCCGGAAGCGGGTTCGAAGCGGTCGTGGTTTTTTTCATTGCTCTATGTCTGAGTCAGGCGAAATAAAAGTTTGCATAGGCATCAAGTCCTTCGAGAACGTTAGGTCGAAAGCATTTTTTTCGCAACCCGACCCATTCCGACAATCTCTACGATGGTGTTCCACCCCCACGAGGATGCCGATCATGAACCTGCAACGTTTTCCCCGTTATCCGCTGACTTTCGGACCGACGCCGATCCAGCCGCTCAAGCGCCTCTCCGCGCATCTCGGCGGCAAGGTCGAGTTGTATGCCAAGCGCGAGGACTGCAACAGCGGCCTCGCGTTCGGCGGCAACAAGACGCGCAAGCTCGAATATCTGATTCCTGAGGCGCTCGCCGAAGGCTGCGACACGCTCGTGTCCATCGGCGGCGTGCAGTCGAACCAGACGCGCCAGGTCGCGGCGGTCGCGGCGCACCTCGGCATGAAATGCGTGCTCGTGCAGGAGAACTGGGTCAATTACTCCGATGCCGTCTATGACCGCGTCGGCAATATCCAGATGTCGCGGATGATGGGCGCGGACGTGCGGCTCGTCGCCGATGGCTTCGATATCGGCATCCGCAAAAGCTGGCAGGACGCGATGGACAGCGTGCGCGCGGCGGGCGGCAAGCCGTTTCCGGTCCCGGCGGGTTGCTCGGAGCATCCGCTGGGCGGGCTCGGCTTCGTCGGTTTCGCGGAAGAAGTGCGCGCGCAGGAAGCGGAACTCGGCTTCAGTTTCGATTACATCGTCGTGTGCTCGGTGACGGGCAGCACGCAGGCCGGCATGGTCGTCGGCTTCGCGGCGGACGGCCGGGCGCGGCGCGTGATCGGCATCGATGCATCGGCGAAACCGCAGCAGACGCACGACCAGATCCTGCGCATCGCGAAGCACACGGCGGAACTCGTCGGGCTCGGCCAGGACATCACGCGCGAGGATGTGATCCTCGACACGCGCTTCGGCGGCCCCGAATACGGCTTGCCGAACGAAGGCACGCTGGAGGCGATCCGTCTGTGCGCGCGGCTCGAAGGCGTGCTGACCGATCCCGTCTACGAAGGCAAGTCGATGGACGGCATGATCCAGATGGTGCGCAACGGCGAATTCCCCGAAGGCTCGAAGGTGCTGTACGCGCATCTCGGCGGCGTGCCCGCGCTCAACGCGTACAGTTATCTGTTCCGCAACGGCTAGCTCTAGAACGCGTCGCGGAACGCGTAGAACAGCGCGGCGGTCCGTTCCGACGTATCGGCTTCGAAGACCGGCATGCGTGAGCCGAGCATGTGCGTGAGGATCGGCGGCGCGGGATCGTCGGCGTGCAGGATCGCGCGAATCTGCGCGCGCAGCTCGCCGTCGTTTGCGATGGCCGCCGTGTCGCGCCCGAGCAGCGCCGCGCCCGCGATATCCGGATCGTGGCCGTGGCGCTCGACGAGATCGAAGGCATCGGAATAGAGCCGGTCGAGGTTGCCGGCTTGCGCGTAGCGCGCCATCAGAAAGAGCAGGTCGATCGCGTCCTTGCGATCCGCCGCGTGCCGGTCCTGCCATGCGACGATCTTCAGCATCGCCTGCGCGGGCAGCGATGCAACCGGCACGACGAGATCACGGTCGATGCGCACGGCAATCGCCGCATCGAGCGCCTGCCTGAAACCGGCGACGTTCATCCGCACCGACCCGTCCGGCGGCCACGCGATTTCGCCGTGCTCGTCCTGCACGCCGCCGAACGGCACGATGTCGAGCCACGTGCGCTCGCTGGTCTGCGGCGCGCGGTAGTTCAGCCGATGCGCCGAACCCTTCGGCGCCGTGAAATTGCCCGAGGCGAGCAGCGCTTGCCGCAACGTGTCGTGGCCGGTCCAGCTTCGAATCGAAATGCCGATGTCGATGTCGGCGGTCGCGCGTGTCGCCTCCATGTCGTGGACGTGCGTGAGCAGGATGTCGCGCGCGCTTGCGCCGCCGACGAACCAAGCGATGCGGGTCGCGACCGATGCGGCGACGACCTCACGCAGCATCGCCGACATGACGCCGGTGAGCGGGCGATGCGGCAGCAGTTCAAGCGGCGAGGTAGCGTTCACGCAGCATCCTGGCGGTTTCGAGATTGCGCGGGTCGCCGCTCGCGACGAGATCGGCGTAGACGATCAGCGGCGCGACGACGTTCGCCGGCAATCCGTCGATGGGCGCGAGCGCGATGGGCGCGCGCAGGAACTCGACATTTCCGGCGGGATCGGGCCGCAATCGCGCCTGCATGATCCACTCGCGCGGCACGGTTTCGGCGCAATAGGCGGTGACCGTCGCCGGCTTCAGGTATTCCGTGAGTATGGCCGCTGCGGGCTCGCCGCCGAATTGGCATCGACCCGGCAGATCGGGCGCGTCGCGCCACCAGTCGTTCGACTCCGCGCGATAACGGCCGATGACGAGCGATTCACGCAATTGCCGCGGATAGAGCGTGACCCATTCATCGATGAGCCGTTGCTTGTCGGCGAATTGCAGGCCGCGGCCATCGGGCCGTTCGAACACGTCGCGATGATCGATGAGCGCGCGCACGGCGTTCTGCACCGTGCCGTGACTGACGCCCGCGTTTTGCGCGATGTCGCGATAACCGCGCTCCAGCAGCGAAGGCGTGGTGAGCAGCGCCAGCGTGACGCGCAGTGTCGATTTGGTCCAGGTTCTGGAACGATGCGCCTTGCCTCGCGCCGTGCGCGGACGGCCCGAAACGATCACGACGCTATTGCCTTCAATGAGGGTCGCGTTGCCAGCGAGATCGAGTGCATCGACGCCGGTTTCGCGGCACGCACGGATCATGTCCGGCGAGAGATACAGGGTGACGAGCGTGGGATTCGCG
Source organism: Caballeronia sp. INML2 (assembly GCF_023631365.1). Lineage (NCBI taxonomy): Bacteria > Pseudomonadati > Pseudomonadota > Betaproteobacteria > Burkholderiales > Burkholderiaceae > Caballeronia > Caballeronia sp. INML2. The sequence continues at coordinate 152,494 of NZ_JALQDH010000082.1, forward strand.
CCGCTGTCGCGCATGACCGATGCGCTGAACGCGGACAGCGCGCTGAACCGGTCGATGTTTTCCCGCACGATGACGGGACGCCTGACACGCGCGCCGCCGATGCGGAATTCGATGGCGGCGTCGTATTCGCCGCGCGCGGGCGGCTTGACGCGGCGCGCGGCGAGGCCGGTGGCGTCGCTGAAGGCGGCTGCGGCGGCTTCGACGAGTTGCTCGGCGTGGCTGTCGGCGGGCGGCGGCATGATGCGGCTCGTTGTCCAATTATTCGAAGTGTACACGAAACGTGGACACCGCTGAAAATTGGACAACCGATTCGCTTAGAGGTAGCTGCAAACGTAGTCGAGCGTTTCGATCACGTCGATATGGAAGCGGCTCTTGCCCGGCACCGGGAACGAATCGCCTGCGCCGTACGTTTTCCACTCGTCGCTGCCATCCAGGCGGATGCGGCATTGGCCGGCTTGCACTTCCATGAGCTCGGGCGCGTCGGTGCCGAAGTTGAGCGTGCCGGGCAGGATCACGCCGAGCGTCTTTTTCGTGCCGTCGGCGAAGAGAACGGTATGCGACACGCACTTGCCGTCGAAGTAGACGTTGGCGCGCTTGATGACGGAAACCTGATCGAATTGCGTTGCGGCGGTCATGGCGATGGTCCCTGGACTGTCGGAAATGGATGGCCTGCAATCATACAAAAAAGGGCGACGCGGTTTCCACCGCGCGACGCAGATCAAGTCTGCGAAAGATCGTCGCTATTGCGCTGTTGCGGCGGCATTGAATTCAGACTGCTCCCATATTACGAGACGTCAGGTACGAGAAGAATTCGGGGCCTTTTGCGGGGCCGCTGTCGGCATCCTGCACCCAGAAAAGAAGAAAAAAATCCAAGTAATGAATAACAGGTTTTATAAGCTGGTCTTTAGCCGCGTGCGGCAGATGATGGTGGCGGTCGCGGATTTCGCCACGGGGCAAGGCGCAAGGGGCAGCAGCGGGACGCAAGGTGCGTCGGTCGCTCCGCTTCGAAATATCGGTTTGGTCGTTTCCATGCGCGCCGTGGCGTTTGCCGCGATGCTGATGCTGGGCACCGCCGCGTCCGTGTCGTATGCGCAGATCGTCGCGGCGCCCGGGTCCGGTGCGCAGGTGATTCAAACGCAAAACGGCCTCCAGCAAGTCAACATCGCCAAACCGTCCGGTGCCGGCGTATCGCTAAATAATTACTCGCAATTCGACGTGCCGGGCAAGGGCGCGGTCTTGAACAATTCGCCGACCATCGTTCAGACGCAGCAGGCGGGTTACATCAACGGCAATCCGAATCTCGCGCCGGGGCAGTCGGCGGGCATCATCGTCAATCAGGTGTTGAGCAATTCGCCTTCGCAATTGCGAGGCTATCTCGAAGTCGCCGGGCAGAAGGCCGAAGTGGTGATCGCGAATCCGAACGGCATCGTGGTCGATGGCGGCGGCTTCATCAACACCTCTCGCGCGATTCTCACGACGGGCACGCCGAACATCGGGGCGAATGGCAGTCTGACGGGCTTTAACGTCAATGGCGGCAATATCACCGTGCAGGGCGCGGGGCTGAACGCCACGAACGTCGATCAGGTCGATTTGCTCGCGCGTGCGATACAGGTGAACGCGGCGATCTATGCCAATAATCTGAATGCGATCGCCGGTTCGAATCAGATCGATCACAACACGCTTGCTGCGACGCCTATTGCGGGCAACGGTCCTGCGCCGTCCATCGCGATCGATGTGAGCGCATTGGGCGGAATGTATGCCAACCGGATCTATCTGGTCTCGAATGAGTTTGGTGTCGGTGTAAGCAATCGCGGTGTCGTGGCGGCACAGGCTGGCGACTTGACGCTTCAATCCAACGGGCAGCTCGTGCTTGCCGGTGCGACGAACGCGAGCGGTTCGATCAGTGCGAGCGCCACGCAGGGCATCGACAACAGCGGCACGACTTACGCGCAGCAGAATGTCGTCGCATCGACTTCGGGCGCGCTGACCAACAGCGGCGTGCTGGCTGCGCAGAACAACACGACGATCAATGCGGGCAGCGTCGCTTCGACCGGCACGCTCGGCGCTGGCGTCAATAGCGACGGGACGATCGCCAATTCAGGCGACTTGAACGTGGCATCGAGCGGCGCCGTTTCGGCGACCGGGCGCAACGAGGGCGGCGGCAACACGACGATTCAGGGCGCATCGCTCAATCTCGCGGGCAGCAACACGTCAGCCAATGGCACGCTCGCGCTGGCCGCGACGAACGGCGACATGAACCTGGCGGGCGCGAGTTCGACCGCGGGCGGCGCACTCGTCGCCAACGCCGCGGGCACGCTCACCAACGACGGCGGCAAGCTGTCGAGCGGCGCGGCGATGCAAGTCACGGCTGGCAATCTCTCCAACGCGAATGGTCAGCTCGTGTCGCAATCGACGCTCGATGCAAGCGCGAGCGGCGCGCTGAACAATCGCGGCGGCACGATGCAGGCCGCCGGCCGCGAGACGGTTCATGCGAGTTCGCTCGACAACACGGCAGGCAACGTGCTGTCGCTCAATGGCGACGGCTTGCAGGTCACGACCACGGGCGCGCTCGTGAACGGCGCGGGCGGCACGATCGGTGCGAACGGCGCGCTTGAGGCGTCGGCGGGAACGCTGACGAATCAGGGCAAGCTCACGGCCTCGGGCGATGCGACCGTGAACGCGCGAAGCATCGATAACCACGCGGGCAGCATGACGGCCGGTGGCGCGCTCAAGGCGACGACACCCGGCGCGCTGAACAACGCGGGCGGCACGCTGTCGGGCGGCACGGCGACGGTTTCCGGCGCGTCGATCGACAACACGAACGGCACGATCGACGGCGACACGCTCGCCGTTTCGACGCCGGGCGCGCTGATCAATCGTGGCGGCAAGATCAAGCAGTACGGCGCGAGCGATCAAAGCATCACGGCAGGTGGCGCGCTCGACAACACGGGCGGCACGATTGCATCGAATGCGAACAACCTGAGCGTCGGCGCGCAAAGCATCGCGAACGATGGCGGCGCGCTGCTGCACTCGGGCGCGGGCGCGCTCGCCGTGAATTCGAAAGGCGCGCTCTCGAACGCGAACGGGCAAATCGTCACCAATGGCGCGCTGGCGCTTCAGGCCGAGCTCGCGCTGAACAACCGACAGGGCACGATTCAGGCGGCACGGCGCGCCGATATCGGCAGTGCATCGCTCGACAATACCGCGGGACGCATCGTTTCGTTGAACGCCGACGGCACGAACGTGACGACGACCGGCGCGCTTGTGAACGGCGCGGGCGGCATGATCGGCGCGAATGGCGCGCTCGATCTGAGCGCCGCGTCGTTGTCGAATCAAGGGCAACTGAACGCGGCCACCGATGCGACGCTCAACGCGCAGAGCATCGACAACCATGCGGGCAGCGTGGTCGCGGGCGGTGCGTTGAACGTGACGACGAGCGGCACGCTCAACAACGCGGGCGGTACGCTTTCGGGAGCGGCGACGACCGTCTCGGCTACGGCAATCGATAACACCAACGGCGACATCGAAGGTGATTCGTTATCCGTGTCGAGCGCGGGCGATCTGATCAATCGAAGCGGCAAGCTCACGCAATACGGTACGTCCGATCAGTCGATTCACGCAGGCGGCACGCTGGACAACGGCGGCGGAACGATTGCGAGCAACGCGACGAACCTGAACGTCGATGCGCAAGGCATCGTCAACGACGGCGGCAACATTCAGCACGCGGGCAGCGGCACGCTCGCCCTGAACGCGAACGGTGCGCTCTCGAACGTTCACGGCAGTGCGCAGACCAACGGCGCGCTCACCGCGACCAGCGCGAGCCTCGACAACACGAACGGCACGTTACTGGCGATGCAGTCCGCGCAAGTCAATGCGGCGTCGGGAATCGCGAATCGCGGCGGCTCGATCTATGGCGGCAACGCGTTGAGCGTCGGCACGCAAGGCGACATCGACAACACGGGCGGTTCCGTGCAGACGGCGGGCGATCTGTCCGTCGATGCAGGCGGCGCACTCGTCAACGCGCAAGGCACGATCAGCGCCAACGGCGCGCACGGCACGGCGAGCGTGAACGCCGCCAACGTCGATAACACCGGCGGCAAGCTGACCAATGCGGGCGACGGCGCGATGACGGTCAACGCGTCGGACGTGAAGAACACTGGCGGCACGCTCGGCGGTAACGGCGACGTGACGGTCAACGCGCAGACGCTGGAAAACGAAGCGGGCGCGAACCTCGTCGCGGGCGGTGCAGCGAATCTCAATATCGCGCAACGCATCGACAACACCGGCGGCACACTCTTCGGCGGCACGGCGTTGAACGTCGGACAAGCGACGACGACGGTCATCAACGACGGCGGCTCGATCCTCGGCGGGCGCGACGTGTCGGCGAACGTCGCTTCGCTTTCGAACGCGAACGGCTCGATCCGCGCGAATCGCGATGTGAGCGTGAGCGGCATCGTATCGGGCGATGGCGCGATGATCGCAGGCCGCAATCTCGGGCTCGCTGTCGCCGGCGACTACACCAACGACGCCGCGAACAACCTGCACGCCGATGGCGACATGACGCTGAGCGCCACGGGCACGCTCACCAACACAGGCACGCTCGAAGCAGCGGGCGCGCTCACCGCAAGTGCTCAGGCCGTGGTGAATGCGGCGGGCGCGGACATCAACTCGTCCAATACCACCGTCAACGCGGCGGGAACGATCACGAACGCCGGGCGCATCGAAGGCGATACGGTCACGACCCACAGCGCGACGCTCGACAACACGGCGACCGTCATCGGTAACGACGTCACGGTCAACGCCACCGACGTGAAGAATAGCGGCGCGGCGGCGGCCATCGCGGGCGGGAACAGCGTTCATATCTACGCGGCGAACTCCGTCACGAATGAAGACGGCGCGCTGATCTACAGCGCCGGCAATCTGGAAATCGGCAAGGACGGCGCGCGCGATGCGTCCGGCATGCTGGCGAATCAGACCGGCGCGCTCATCAACAGCGCAGCAAACATCGAAGCGGACGGCGATGTAGACATCGCGGCGCGCACAGTGCAGAACATTCGCACGGGCGTGCAGACGGAGGCAGGCACGCCGCAGGACGCGGGCTCGACGACGCTCACGCTGTGGACGGCGGGTCTGGGCGGCTCCGATCTGAGCCTTTACTACAGCCAAGATCACCGCGAGTGGAGATGGGGCGCCGGCGCAATTGGGACTGAGACGATCGGCAAACTGGCTCAGCCCATCACGGTGACCGTGCCTAAGGATCAGGTGACCAATCTTGACACGACGGCGCAGACGTTCTCGCTCGCGCAGCCACTCACGGATACATACCGCGACACATTCGAGATCCCGCTTCAACCGGTCGACCCGAACGATCCCCAGCCGCAGCCATCGCCGTACAAGACGCGCACGATCACCAACAACGCGACGCAGTACTACAACTCACTGACCGATAACGGCGACGGTACGGTCTCGATCACCTTCTGGCCGGACTTCGATCCGAAGACGAACATTCGTCCCGATCAAGTGACGTTGCGTTACGACCTCGGACCAGACAATCACGACTATGTCGAACTGAACCGCACCGTACAAACCACGACGACGACGGACCAACTGCTCAACGCGGGCAACGCCGCGACGATTCAGGCGCAAGGCGCGATCCGCATCAACGCGGACGGTGGCAGCATCACCAACGCATCGTCGACGATGGCAGCGGGCGGCGATCTGGTGCGCCGCGCGGACGGCGGCTCGGTGACCGACACGGGCATCGTGCTGCAACAGACCATCACCGACGAATCGAAGTCGACGTTCTACTGGCATCAGAAGACGGGCGGCAGCAACGATACGCAAGTGGTCGACACCGGCATCGCGCAGACCACGACAACGGTCGATGCGCTGCCCGCGATCGCGTCGTCGAATCAGAACGTGCAGACGAACGCGGCGACCATCAGCATCAACTCGGTGGACCGTCAGGGACAGACGGTGATCGGGTCGGGCGTGACGGGCGGCAGCGCGGACGGCACGCAAACCGGCATGATCACGGGGCAAGGCGGCAGCGCGGAAAACATCAGCGGCAGTAAGGCGCAAGCCGTGAGCGGCCAGTCGAGCGCGCCGCAGACGGTCGGTGGCGCGACGGGCGGCATTCCGAACCTGAAACTGCCGGTCAATGGCCTCTACACGTACAACACCGCGCCGGGCGCGAGCTATCTGATCGCGACCGATCCGCGCCTGACGAGCTACACGAAGTTCATCAGCAGCGACTACATGTTGAGCGCGCTGGACCTCGATCCGGCGAAAACCATCAAGCGTCTGGGCGATGGCGTCTACGAACAGACGCTGATTCGCAACCAGATCACGCAGTTGACGGGCCACACGTTCCTCTCGGGCTTTAACGATGCGATGGACGAGTACACCGCGCTGATGAACAACGGCGTGGCGTATGCGAAGCAGTTCGATCTCGCCATCGGCATCGCGCTGACGCCGGCGCAAATGGCGCAACTCACGACCGACATGGTGTGGCTCGTCGAGCAAGACGTAACTTTGCCCGACGGCTCGCATCAGAAGGTGCTCGTGCCTACGGTGTATCTGGCGCAGGCAAACGCGGTCGATCTGACGCATAGCGGTGCGCTCGTCACGGGCAACACCGTGAACCTGAACGCCAGCGGCGACGTGACCAACAGCGGCCACGTGACGAGCAATCTGGCGACGACGATCATCGGCAACAACATCGTCAACGGTGGCGTGATCGGCAGCGGCGGTACGACGGCGGTGGTCGCGGTGCAGGACGTGCGTAACACGAGCGGGCGCATCGGCGGCGGCGATGTGCTCGTGCAGGCCGGGCGCGATGTCATCAACGAGACGCGCACGTATGGCGTATCGAGCGATTTCGTATCGAACGGCGTGGCTGGACGCGTGACCGGAACCGGCGTGGATGCACTCGGCACGATTTCGGCGACGAACACTGCGACGGTCATCGCGGGGCGTGACGTGAACCTGAATGCCGCGGTGATACAGGCGGGCGGCAACGCGGGCATCGCGGCGGGACGCGATCTGAACGTCGGCACGACGGAACTCACGAGCACGCGCGAAGTGCATTCCTTCGACGGCCAGAACGGCAGTCACGATGAAGTCAGTCAGCAACTCGGCAGCGCGATCGTTGCGGGCGGCAATGTCACGACCCTTTCCGGGCACGACACGACGTTCACGGGCGCGGCCGTCAAGGCGGGCGGCGACGCGACGATGATCGCGGGCGGCGATCTGACGGTGACGGCATCGAAGGACACGGCCACGCATCACGAACAATCGATGGGCGGCAAGAACGCTCAGCACATCAGTTCGAGTTATGACGAATCGGTCAATGGATCGAACGTGAGCGCGGGCAACGGCGTAACGCTGGCGGCCGGTCAGAACGGCGGCGGCAATCTGTCCGTGCTCGGCTCGAACGTGACGGCGGACAAGGGCGGCATCGCGCTTGTTTCGACGGGCGACATCAACATCGGCAGCGTGAGCGAAACGCATGATTCGCAGAGCTGGTCGGGCCATGCGCCGGTGAAGCTCACGAACGTGGCTGACGGTACGGAGAATCCGGATGCGGTGAACTTCGGTCAGTTGAGCTCGCTGTCGAGCTCGGCTTCGACCGGCCTCGACTCGCTGTCTACGGGCATCAGCTCGCTGTCGACCTCGACCTCCACGGCGGTGAGTTCGCTGTCCACGGGCGTGAGTTCGCTGTCGAGCTCGACCTCGACGGCAATTAGCTCGCTGTCCACGGGTGTCAGTTCGCTGTCCACGTCGACCTCGACGGCAGTGAGCTCGCTGTCCACGGGCGTGAGCTCGCTGTCCACGGGTATCAGTTCGCTGTCCACGGGCATGAGTTCGCTGTCGACTTCGACATCGACCGCGATCAGCTCGTTGTCCACGGGTAACCGCGCGTTCCATCCGAACTAATCCAACCAGTCCCATCAGTGGTCATTTTCGCACCATCTCCAACCCAGGCTTTCCCAAGTTGATCAGCCTCTGCCGCCGTACCAGTCTACGTGCAAGTGTCGAAGCGCTTCGGCGCGATCGGCATTCGCGGCGGCATCCCAGCGAAATACGCGGGTTTCAGCTACGACCTGTTCGCTGGCACGCCCATCTACAAGCCGTCGGCATTTCCGAGTTCGCGTGTGACGGCCGGGTTTCAGGTGACGGCGCAGCTCTAACTCACGATGGGCGGCAAGAACGCTCAGCACATCGGTTCGAGTTATGACGAATCGGTCAATGGATCGACCGTGAGCGCGGGCAACGGCGTAACGCTGGCGGCCGGTCAGAACGGCGGCGGCAATCTGTCCGTGCTCGGCTCGAACGTGACGGCGGACAAGGGCGGCATCGCGCTTGTTTCGACGGGCGACATCAACATCGGCAGCGTGAGCGAAACGCATGATTCGCAGAGCTGGTCG
>NZ_JALQDH010000083.1:0-29398 GCF_023631365.1 Caballeronia sp. INML2
GCGGCATCGCGCTTGTTTCGACGGGCGACATCAACATCGGCAGCGTGAGCGAAACGCATGATTCGCAGAGCTGGTCGCATCAGAACAGTTCGGGCTTCCTTGCGAACACTGAAACGACCGACACGGCGAACGCGCACGCGGTGTATGCGAACGGCTCGACGATCTCGGGCGATACGGTCATGGGCGTGGCCGGTCGTGACATGACCATCAGCGGTTCGACGGTCGCGGCGACGAACGATGTGGCGCTGAGCGCCGGCCATGATCTGACGATCGACACGACGCAGGATAAGAGCCAGTCGTCATCGTTCCATCAGGAAACGAAGACCGGCATGGGCGCATCGGGTACGGCCATTTCGTACGGCACGCACGACCAGAAGGACACGAGCAACGACGCGTCGGTGAGGAACAACGCGAGCCTGATCGGTAGCACGGATGGCAGTGTGCATCTGTCGGCCGGCAATGACCTGCACGTCACGGGAAGCGATCTGATCGCGGCGAAGGACATGATCGGTACGGGCGCGAACGTGACGATCGATGCGGCGACCGACACGTCGCATCACGACGAGACGCATGAGACGAAGCAAAGCGGTGTCTCGCTCGGCGTCAAGGGCGGTCTGGTCGACATGATCCAGTCGGCGGCGGATCAGGCGGACGCGTCGGGCAAGAGCGAGGATTCCCGCGCCTCGACGCTTCATTCGATTGCGGCGGCGGGGAGCCTCGCGGCGGCCGGTGAATCGATGGCAAGCGGCAAGCCGGACGTCAAGGTCGAACTGAGCTTTGGCAGCAGCCACAGCAAGGACACGTTCACCGAAGAGACGACGACGCAGCGCGGCTCGAACGTGCAGGCAGGCGGTACGGCAATGTTCGCGGCGACGGGCAGCGACACGCCTGGCAGCGGCAACGTGACGATCGCGGGCTCGAATGTCAACGCAACCGATGTGGTGCTCGCGGCGAAGAATCAGGTCAACCTGGTCAACACGACGGACACGGATTCGACGCGCAGCACGAACGAGTCGAGCAGTTCGAGCGTGGGCGTGTCGTACGGGACGCAGGGTTGGGGCGTCAGAACAACAAACCCTGCTTCGAGCTGGGTTTGTTGTTTGTGGGAGTGGTTCAAGCGGGCGTGATGACGAGTCTTCCGTGTTCGACTTGCACTCTCACGCTTACCGGCCGCGCAAGACTCCTGCGCCCCTTTATCCGTGGATCCAACAGGCCGAGCGCGAACGGCCGTTTCTCTTGATGTGTCGCTCGGCAAGAGCGGTTGATGCTTTAAGATTGGCGTCAGCCATAGTCAACTCCTCAGATGAGTTGGTTGTGGTCAGCGGGTCGTATGGGTTGCCGCCCATGCGGCCCGCGCTTCTTCAAACGTGTTTCTTCCCTACTTCTGCCCGCCGATATGTGCCCTGGAGCGACGCGCCGCGTTCAAGGCGGCCATCGCGGCTCGCTCCGAACTTGCAGCCGAGCGATTGCCTTAACGAATGCCGTTGATCGAATATCTGCAGGCCGAGTGAGTTAGCGGACGAAAAGGAAAAACTATTTCGATCGATCGCGAAGATCGATTCTTTGCGCCATGCCTGTTTCAACGGCGTGCCCGACAGGCTCGTTCTGCAATTGGCTGTCGCGCTGTGAGCCGACACATCATCATGAGCGGCTATGCGGCGAACGCCGGTGCCTTCGTCGAGACCCACATCCTCGACAATCTTTGGTCGCGCGTGCGGTGCCGCAGCGCGAGAAGGAATACGAACCCGCCTTGGTCAGGCGATTGTCGAACGAGATACGCTGACCCGGCGCGGAACCCGCTCTGATATTTTTAAGCCTCTGTGGAGTCGGCATTCCCCTTAGGTATAAGCAATGCAACGTTTTTCGCGCCGACGCTAAACCGCCCTCCATAACGCGAGCCTCGGCTCGACGACGCGCACGTAGCGCGCGGAGCCCCGTGCAATAAGGCCTGACGCCAGCGCAACGCCTGATCTTCAAAAGGCGCATCCGAAGCCGTTAACCACGTTTGCAACATTTTGCGAGCGCGCACCATTTCCGCTGTGACAAGGCTTCGGGGCCCGCAATCAGCAACGTTTTGATGACGGACCCCTCGCCCGGCGCCCCACCCGACAAGGCATTCGCCAGACGAAAACGTTTGGCGTGGGCGCGATGTCGCGTTCGATCCGTATGAAGGTCGCCTTTCATGTTTGAATCAATTTTGTTCGTAGTCGAGCACGCGCCGCCGCGCGCTGCGTGCGGACTCGCGCAAACCCCAACTGGTATAAGGATTGGCGTGCGCTGGCACACCTCTCGCTAATGTATGACCACGCACGAAGGTCACCGCGATCCTTCAACAACAGATAAGAGCGGTGAATTCGTGCTACGGGGCTGGTCGCAACAGGGTTCGATGTACGCCGACAGATGCATACGCGAATCCTGTTGCGAGCCAGAAGAAATCAAAAGCGCCAGGCGCACACGCACGAGACTAAAAAAAATGTTGACTCTCCAATCCGATCTGCACGGCAATCATCTGTTGGGCGCGCTTCCGGCACAGGAATGGCAAGCCATTGCGCCGCATCTCGAACTTGTCCAGTTGCGCACCGAGCAGTTGCTGTGCGATTCCGGTCAGCGCATTCACCACGTCTATTTCCCGACCACGGCGATTATTTCGCTGCTGCATACGATGGAAGACGGCGGCTCCGTCGAAGTCGCGGCGGTCGGTCGTGAAGGGATGTCCGGCGTTCCGGTGCTCACGGGCGGCGACACCATGCCCACGCGCGTCCAGGTGCAATGCGCGGGATTCGCGTATCGCATGAGTGCGGGCGCGCTGCGCGAGCACTTCGGTCGCTCGGACTTTCTGCGCCGCGTGATGTTGCTGTACATGCAAGCTCTTCTCACGCAAGTCGCGCAGACGGCCGCATGCAACCGCCATCACTCGCTGTCGAAGCAACTGTGCCGCTGGCTGCTGATCCAGACGGATCGCACGCCGTCGGATCAACTGCGTGTCACCCAGCAGATGATCGCGGACATGCTCGGCGTGCGCCGTGAAGGCGTGACCGAAGCCGCAGGCAAGCTGCATGACGCGGGCGTGATTCATCATAGCCGCGGCTGCATCAAGATCCTGGATCGCGCAGAGCTGGAAGAGCGCGCGTGTGAATGCTACGGCATCGTTAAGCGCGAGTTCGATCGGATGCTGCCGCGTCGGCAGGTGGAAGCGACGGTTTGAGCGATTTTCGCCGGATTCCGTATTGATGTTGGTTTATCAGCGTTGCGCCGCACAGGGGCAGTGCCAATAGACCAACAAGAACCGGGATCCGGCGAAAAAAGAAAGCATTCAAACGAGGGCACGGCTGGCCGCAGCCGCCCGCCCCCGCAACCAGTTGATGCTCGCAAAAAGCAGCACAGCAAACACAATCAGCATCGTCGCAACCGCGAGAATCGAAGGATCGATCGAATCGCGGATACCGCTCCACATCTGACGCGGCACGGTGCGCTGATCCGGCCCGCCGATGAACAGGATCACGATCACTTCATCGAATGAGGTCGCGAAAGCGAACACGCTGCCCGTGGCGACCGCAGGCGTGATGAGTGGCAAGGTCACCCGCCGGAACGCCGTCCAGGGCGTCGCGCCGAGGCCGGATGCCGCGCGCAGCAGACTCTGATCGAACGACAACAACGAAGCCGTCACCGTGATCACGACGAACGGCGTGCCGAGCGCCGCGTGCGCGAGAATCACGCCGGGATACGAGTTCACGAGCCCGAGCGGCGCGAAGATCAGATAGAAACCCGCCGCGACGACGACGATCGGCACGATCATCGGCGAGATGATGATCGGCATGATCACCGAGCGCAGCGGAAACTGCGAACGCGAGAGACCGAGCGCCGCGAGCGTGCCGAGACACGTGGCGATCAACGTCGATGCCGCGCCGATGCCGATGCTGTTCAATAACGAGCGCTGCCAGTCGGGGCTCGTCAGCGCCTGTTCGTACCAGCGCAGCGAAAAACCCTGCAACGGATACGAGAAATACGATCCTGAATTGAACGAGAGCGGAATGATCGCGAGAATCGGCGCGACGAGAAAGAACAGCACGATTGCGGTATGCACGCGCACCCAGCGCGATGCGATGCGTTCGGTCAATACCTTGTTGCGTTGCTCTTTCATGGAAGGAGGACTCCTCAACCGAATCGCAACCGGTCGATGCCGACGATGCGGTTGAACAGGAAATAGAAGATCGCCGTGAAGATCACGAGATACGCCGATAGCGCGCCCGCAAGCCCCCAGTTGAGCTGCGTGTTCGTTTGCAGCGCGATGAGCTGACTGATCATTTCATCGCCTGCGCCGCCGAGCAGCGCGGGCGTGATGTAGTAACCGAGCGCAAGCACGAAGACGAGAAAGCAGCCCGCGCCGACGCCCGGCAGCGTCTGCGGAATATAGACGCGCACGAAGGCGGTGAACGGATGCGCGCCGAGCGATTGCGCCGCGCGCACGTATACGGGCGATACGCCTTTCATCACCGAATAGATCGCGAGAATCATGTATGGCAAAAGGACGTGCGTCATGCCGATCAACACACCCGTGCGATTGAAGATGAGCGGCACCGGATGCGTCGCAAGGCCGAGCCCCATCAACAGACCGTTGATGACGCCGCCCGGTTGCAGCAGCACATACCACGCCGTCGTGCGCACGAGCAGCGACGTCCAGAACGGCACGATCACGAAAAGCATCAGCCGATTGCTGCTCTGCGCGGGCAGATTGGCGAGCAGCCATGCGACGGGATAACCGAGCACGAGGCACAACAGCGTGACGGACGCGCTGATCGATATCGTGCGAAGGAACGCCTGTCGATACACCGACGAGTTATCCGGCACGAATGCGACGTTGCCTTGCGGCGTCACTTGCGCATCGACGGCGGCGAGCAGATAGTCCGGCGTCGGCGAGGTCGCTGCGCGCTTCAAAAGACGCCAGATTTCAGGCGAATTCCAGCGTTCGTCCATCTCGATCAGCGCCGGCTTCCATGCAGGCGGTGTCTCGTCGCGGACGCTGCGCGCGGTGCGCATCAACAGGCTGCGAAATTCGGGCTGCGCGAAATTCAGCCTGCGGGCGACGGTGCCGAGCTGCCCGCTCTGCTGCGCATCCCTGAGCCCGGCGGCGAGCAGCGCGAATGTATGTTCATCGGGCACGCCGCGTCCGTCCCACGCATTGAGCGCGCGCGTGAGCGTGGGCATGCTGCCCGGCACTTCCTTGTTCTCGACACTGCGCGCAAGCAGCAGCGCGATCGGTGCGATGAACGTCGACAGCAGAAACACGATCAACGGCAATGCAAGCATCAACGCCTGCACCGATGCGCGGCGGCGCGCTCTTTGATACGAAGCACGGCCATCGGCTCTCGTCGGAGAACCGGTGGCGGGCGCGTGAATCGATGCAGGCATGAGGTCCTCGAGTCGTCGAACGCGTTACTGCGTCAGCCACACCTGAAAGCGCTTGTTGATCTGGTCCGCGTTATCTGCCCAGAAATTCGCGTTGATCTGCACGGCGCGCTTGAAGTTGTCCGGCGCGGTCGGCATGTCGGCAAGACGCTGTTTATCGACGAGCGCAACCGCATCCTTGCGCGGCGGCGCATACGCGATGTACTTCGACAGATCCGCGGATGCCTTCGGCTGCGCTTGCGACACGATGAACTTGGCGGCCGTGTCGGCGTGTTTCGCGCCAGTCGGAATGGCCCACCATTCGAAGTCGTAGACCTGCGCATCCCAGACCGCCTTGAACGGCTTGTTGTCCTTCTTCGCGGCATCGTCGATGCGGCCGTTATAGGCCTGCACCATCACGACCGCGCCATCGGCGAGCAGCTGCGGCGCCTGCGCGCCCGACTCCCACCACACGATATTCTTCTTGATCGTGTCGAGCTTCTTGAAGGCGCGATCGACGCCGGCGGGCGTGCCGAGCACCTTGTACACGTCCTTCGGCTCGACGCCGTCCGCGATCAACGCCCACTCCATCGACACCTTCGGCGACTTGCGCAAGCCGCGCTTGCCGGGAAATTTCTGCAAGTCGAAGAAATCGTTGACAGTGGTCGGCGCGGTCTTCAGCTTGCTCGTGTCGTAGGCATAGACGGTGGACCAGACCATGCTCGCGACCGCGCAATCACTAATCGAGCCGGGGATGAAATCGCTCGTCTTGCCGAGTGACTTCTTGTCGAACTTCTGCAGCAGGCCTTCATCGCAAGCGGTGATCGCGTCGTTGGTTTCAAGATCGATCAAATCCCATGTCGTGTTCTTCGCCTGCTCCATCGCGGAGAGCTTGGCTAAGCCGCCGTCGTACGATTCGGTCGAGAAGTTCACGCCCGTTGCCTGTGTGAACGGTTCGAACCAGGCCTTCTTTGCCGCGGCTTCGAATGCGCCGCCGAAAGTCACGACAGAGAGCGTCTCCGCTGCGTGTGTCGGGATAGTTGCAAACGCAAATACTGCGAGTGCGGCGCATTGTGCTTTGATGTGAGTGCGCATGTCAGTTGGCTCCTGCGGGTGCGGTCGAGATGAGGGAAGGTGAGGGCGGTGTGGTCGGGGCTATCGCGGGTGCGCTCTTTTGCGCCATCATCGCGAGAATCTTGCAGTCGTCGTGACGCCATGCAATGTCGATCGTGCTGCCGGCGGACGGCAACGCATGGCGCTGCGTGTTGGGTACTTTGACGACGATGGAATCGCGCGAGCCGAGCTTCAGATGCACGCGATGATGATCGCCGCAATACACGAGTTCCTCGACGCAGGCGCGCACCACGTTGCTGTGCTCGTCGGGCTGCGCGCCTTCCGTCCCCGGAATATGCGCGCGTTCGGGACGCAGCGCGAGCATCGCTTCGTCGCCGGCGCGCAGGCCGTGTTCGCAGCGTCCGCGAATGACGCTGCCATCCGACAGCGCAAGCGTCGCCCATTCGTCGTTCACACCGGTCACGCGCCCCGTGAGCCCGTTGTTCTCGCCGACGAAGTTTGCGACGAACGCGTTCTGCGCGTTCTCGTAGAGTTCGCTCGGCGTGGCGGCCTGCTGAATGCGGCCATCGGAGAAGACGGCGACACGGTCGGACATCGTCAGCGCTTCGGCCTGATCGTGCGTCACGTAGACGATCGTCAGCGAAAGCTCGCGATGCAGGCGCATGATTTCGTATTGCATCGTTTCGCGCAGGCGCTTGTCGAGTGCGCCGAGCGGCTCGTCCATCAGCACGACGCTCGGCTCGAACACGAGTGCGCGTGCAAGCGCGACGCGCTGCTGCTGCCCGCCGGAAAGCTGGGAGGGACGCCGGTTCGCGAGATGCGGCAGCTCGATCATCTCCAGCGCGCGCCGGACGCGCGTCTTCTGCTCGGCGCGGCTCACGCGACGCACGGAAAGCGGAAACGCGACGTTCTCCGCAATCGTCAGATGCGGAAAGAGCGCGTAGTTCTGAAACACCATGCCGATGTCGCGCTGATGCGGCGGCTTGTCGTCCAGACGCCTGCCATCGAGGCGGATCTCGCCTTGCGTCGGCGTCTCGAAGCCGGCGAGCATCATGAGCGTGGTCGTCTTGCCCGAGCCGGACGGACCGAGCAGCGAAAGAAACTCTCCCTTGCGCACGTCGAGGTTCAGGTCCTCCACGACGTAGTTCGCGCCGTCGTACGATTTGCTCACGCCCGAGAAGGAAATGAAGGAAGGGTCTGACATCGTGATCGCGTCCTGTCTTTCAGTGCTGTGCGAGCTTCGCCGCGATGTAGCGTGCGAAGTCGTAGTTGGGCCGTTCGAGATGGCTCAGGTTGCCGGGCTTCGCGAGCGGCGCATGCACGCCGCGAAACACGGCTTCCACGCCGCGCCTGTCTTCCGCGTTCACCTCATCGAGCAGCTTCTTCAACGTCGTCATATGCGCATTCGCTTCCGGATCGGCAATGAACTCGGGCGCGAGCCCGCCGCCGAAGCGGATATGCACTTGCCCGACGCCGCGCGGCTGCAGCACGAGATACCAGAAGTAGCCGGGCGTGAGCGTAACGAGATGCGCCGGGTAGATCGCGAGCAGCGCGGTCGTCTTGCGCCAGTGACCGGATAACCGCGTGTTGTCAGGATGCGCATTGCCGATCGGCAAGCTCGCTTCCTTCGTGATCCAGTGATAGTTGAACGCGGGATAGCCGGGCGGGCACTCCATCTCTTCGAGCCTCGAATGCGGCCCCACGGTTGCGCGATGCAGCATCGGCAGGTGATAGCTTTCCATGAAATTCTCCGCGAGGATCTTCCAGTTGGTATCCCACACGTGCTCTTCATAGAAAGTTTCGATGTAGTCCGTCATCCCGTACGCGCCGATGAGTTCGCTCAATTCGGCCAGTTGCTGCTGAACGGGCGGCGCACTTTCATTGAGCGTCACATAGATCCAGCCCTGCCATTGTTCGCAGCGCACAGCGGGTAATTTATAGCTTTCCTTGCAGAAGCCTTCTTGCCGGTCCATGAGCGGCGCGCCTTTCAATTCGCCGTCGAGCCCATAGCTCCATGCGTGATACGGACACACGATACGGCGCTTGTTGCCGCGCCCTTCCAGCAGCACCGACATGCGATGCAGACACACATTCGACATCGCCTTGAGCTGCATCTGCTCGTCGCGCAACACGACGATCGGTTGTGCGCCGAGTTGCGCCGTCAGATAGTCGCCAGGCTCTTTCAGCGCGCTTGCACGGCCGACACACTGCCATTCGCGCGCAAAGATGTCGTGCTCTTCGAGGGACAGAAACTCGGGCGATGTATAGACGCCGGGCGGCATGGCGCGCGCATCGCTGAATGATCGTGCGCAATTCGACCGCAATTCGTCGATGACCGTTTGCACCGCGATGGTCCTTGTCATGAGGCTCTCCATGTTCCTCCCCGTGGAAGCGCGTCAACGCGAGGTTTCAAGGCGTTGCGCCCGGCATGGACATCAATCTATCAAGCCAAATTGCCAGCCAAAATATTGTTTTCGGATACAAAGCAAAGCTTTTACCTATGCAGCGCGGATAACTTCTCTATCCGATAGCGCGCATCATGTATCGATATGCAGCCGCCGTATATAAGTCTCGCAGAAGGACGAAAAGCGATGCACGACCTGGCGCGGGCGCATCGTGCGCGATTGCGCGATGCCGAGCGTCGTCGCGTTGACGTTGTCCTTGAAGCGTTTAATCACGAAGTCTTCGCCGTCCACCGTGCGATTCGACTTGAGCGGGAAATTGAGGATGCTATAGCCGAGGCCGTTCGCCACCATGCCGCGCACGACTTCCGGCTGCGATGAACGAAACGCGGGCACGGGGCGGCTGCCGACCGCATCGAAGAGCGCCGCGAAATACTCGCGGCTGTGCGGCAGATCGAGCATCACGTAAGGCTCCGGCAGCAAGTCGGCGAGCGATACCTTGCGTGCGCGCGCAAGTCGATGCGTCTTAGGGAGGATCACATACGGCGGCAAGGAAATCAGCGGCGTGAAGGCGATGTCTTCGGTGAGGTCCAGGCTATAGGTCAGCGCAATATCGAGCGAGCCGTCGTGCAGGCCGCGCAACAAGCCGTCCTGATGGGCTTCTACCGTGCGAAACGAAATGCCCGTGTGCCCGGCCGTGAAGCGGCTGATGAGACCCGGCATGAGCGGCGGCGCGAGCGACACGAGGCAACCGAGCGCGATTGAGCCTGTCATGCCGCCATCCATTTCCTTCGCGGCCATTTGCAGTTCTTCCGCGATCTTCAGCAAATTGCGCGCTTGCCCGAGCAAATCGCGGCCTGCTTGCGTGAGCGACAGGCCGCTCGCGTGACGGCGGATGAATAGTTGCACGCCGAACGACTCTTCGAGATCGGCGAGCGCGGTCGAAATCGACGGCTGCGAGATATGCAGTCTTTTCGCGGCGGCGGTGAAGGACAACGCTTCCGCCGTGACGACGAAATAACGTAGCTGCCGCAGCGAGTAGCGCAAGGGATGGATGTCCATCGACGATGCTCCAGAGATCATGCTTCGATGGGCGGCATTGTGAAACGCTCAAAAATCATTGCATAGCCAAATCCGATGCTAGGCATTTTTTAAATATATTTTTCAGATTCTGGCGGGGCGCGTAGATTTTCACGAGACATCACGGATACAACGGCCTTTCAGAAGGACATAGCCATGACAGTGGAAATGAAGTCAATCGACACGCTGGTGGTCGGCGCGGGACAAGCTGGTGTCGCGATGAGCGAACATCTGAGCAAGCTCGGCGTGCCGCATCTCGTGCTGGAACGCGACCGTATCGCCGAGCGCTGGCGCACGGGCCGGTGGGATTCCCTCGTCGCCAATGGCCCTGCATGGCACGATCGTTTCCCTAATATGGAGTTCGCCGATTTCGACCCCGACGGCTTTGCATCGAAGGAACAGGTCGCGGACTACTTCGTCCAGTACGCGAAAAAATTCGATGCGCCTATTCGTACCGGCGTCGAAGTGAAGAAGGTCGTGCGCAATGCGGGGCGGCCCGGCTTTACCGTCGATACATCTGAAGGAATCATCGAGGCGAATCGCGTCGTCGTTGCAACGGGCCCGTTCCAGCGTCCCGTGATACCGCCCATCGCGCCGAAGAGCGCCGCGCTCATGCAGATTCATTCCGCCGACTATCGCAATACGCAGCAATTGCCGGAAGGCGGCGTGCTGGTCGTGGGCGCGGGATCGTCGGGCGTGCAGATTGCCGATGAACTTCAGCGCGCGGGCCGCCGCGTGTATCTGTCGGTCGGCGCGCACGACCGCCCGCCGCGCGGATATCGCGGACGCGACTTCTGCTGGTGGCTCGGCGTGCTCGGCGAATGGGACGCGGAAGTGATGAAGCCCGGCCGCGAGCACGTGACGATCGCGGTGAGCGGCGCGCGCGGCGGACATACGGTGGATTTCAGGCGTCTCGCGCATCAGGGCATCACGCTCGTCGGCCTGACGAAATCGTTCGACGATACCCGCGTCACGTTCGAAGCCGATCTCGCGGACAACATCCGTCGTGGCGACGAAAACTATCTGTCGCTGCTCGACGCCGCCGATGCCTATGCACGGCGCAACGGCCTCGATCTTCCCGAAGAGCCGGAAGCCCGAATCATTCCCGCCGATCCGGAATGCATGACGCATCCGCTTCTCGAACTCGATCTGGCGAAGGAAGGTGTGAACTCCATCATCTGGGCGACGGGCTATGCCGTCGATTTCACCTGGCTGCAAGTCGATGCCTTCGACGACAAGGGCAAGCCGAAACATCAGCGCGGTGTCGCCAAGGAACCGGGCATCTATTTTCTCGGCTTGCCGTGGCTGTCGCGCCGCGGCTCGGCGTTCATCTGGGGCGTGTGGCACGACGCGAAACATATCGCCGATCACATCGTCACGCAGCGCAAATACCTCGCGTATTACGACGCGCCGCAACATCACGCAGACGAGCAGCGCGTCGAAAGCGTGGAGGGCGCACCCGATGCGTCGCGCGTCCACAAGGTCAGCGAGATGGGCGTCAACTGATTTCAAACAATCCCGTATCAAGGTGCATTCGATGAGCCAACCTACGCATACCCGTATCCGCATGTTCAACACGAAGGATACGTACCCGAATCAGTCGCTCGACAACGATCTTTGCCAGGCCGTGCGCGCGGGCAATACCGTCTATGTGCGCGGTCAGATCGGCACGGACTTCGACGGCAATCTCATCGGTCTCGGCGACCCGCGCGCGCAGGCCGAGCAGGCGATGAAAAACGTGAAGCAGTTGCTCGAAGAGGCGGGCAGCGATCTCTCGCACATCGTCAAGACGACGACCTATCTCACGGATGTGCGCTATCGCGAGCCGGTGTATCGCGAAGTCGGCAAGTGGCTGAAAGGCGTGTTTCCCATCTCGACGGGCCTCACCGTCGTGGCGCTCGGTCAGCCCGAATGGTTGATGGAGATCGACGTGATCGCCGTCATTCCCGATGGCTGGACGCCGCCTCAGGCCTGAACGACGTAAAGGAGGGCACATGACTTTTTCTATCGTCGGACGATGTGAAAAGACGGGGCAGCTCGGCATCGCGATCAGTTCATCGAGCATCGCGGTGGGCGCGCGTTGTCCCTGGGTGCGTGCGGGCGTCGGTGCTGTCGCGACGCAGAACGTCACGCTGCCCGCGCTCGGCTCGCAGATTCTCGATCACATGGAAAGCGCGAAGCTCGATCCCGCCGCGGCGCTGGACCGCGCGCTGGCTGCGAATGAATGGAGCGAGTATCGGCAGGTGACGGTGGTCGATGCGCAAGGCCGCACCGCGTTCTTCAGCGGCAAGCAGGCGCTCGGCACGTATCACGCGGTCGCGGGCAGGCAATGCGTCGCGGCAGGCAACATGCTCGCGGGCATTCATGTGATCGAAGCGCTGATTCCCTCATTCGAGAACGCATCCGGCCATCTCGCGGATCGCCTTCTCGCGGCGATGCAGGCCGCGATTGCAGCGGGCGGCGAAGCGGGACCCGTGCATTCGGCGGCGCTGAAGATTGCGGGCAAGCAGAGCTGGCCGCTCGTCGATCTGCGTGTCGACTGGGCGGATGACGATCCCATCGGCAAGCTCGATGGTCTCTGGCAGGCGTACAGGCCGCAGATGCAGGACTACGTGACCCGCGCATTGAATCCGACCGCCGCGCCGAGCTACGGAGTGCCGGGCGATGAGTGAAGCGACGAGCCGCGATCTGCTCGAACGGCTAATCGGCTTCGCGACGGTGAGCCGCGATTCGAATCTCGAGTTGATCGAATTCATTCGTGATTACCTCGCGGCGCATGACGTCGAAAGCGAGTTGTTCTACAACGCAAAGCGCACGAAGGCCAATCTGTTTGCGACGATCGGACCGCGCGATCGCGGCGGCATCGTGCTGTCCGGTCATACCGACGTCGTCCCGGTCGATGGCCAGCCGTGGACCGTCGATGCATTCCGCCTCACGGAAAAAGATGGACGGCTGTATGGCCGCGGCGCAGCGGATATGAAGGGCTTTCTCGCGTCGGTGCTGGCCGCGGTGCCGGTGTTCACGAAGCGCGATCTCAGCTTGCCCGTGCATCTCGCCTTCTCCTACGACGAGGAAGTCGGATGCCTCGGCGTGCGGCCGATGCTGGCGCAACTGGAGCAACGCGCGCACAAGCCCGTGCTGTGTCTGATCGGTGAGCCGACGTCGCTCAAGCCTGTGCTCGGACACAAGGGCAAGCTCGCGATGCGCTGTCAGGTGAAGGGAGCGCCGTGTCATTCCGCGTATGCACCGTATGGCGTCAACGCGATTCAGTATGCGGCGCGCCTGATCAATCGTCTGGAAGAGATCGGCGAGAAGCTGGCGCAGCCCGAACGTCACGACGCGCGTTTCGATCCTCCGTATTCCACCGTGCAGACGGGCACGATCAAGGGCGGCCGCGCGCTCAACATCGTGCCGGCGGAATGCGAGTTCGACTTCGAAGTGCGCGCGCTGCCGGGCTTCGACGCGAATACGGTCGCCGACGACTTGCAAGCCTACGCGCAAGCCGAACTGCTGCCGAAGATGCGCGCCGTGAAGTCCGACACCGACATCCGCCTCGAACCGCTTTCCGCCTATCCCGGACTGGCGACGCCTCCCGATAGCGAAGCGGCGCGTCTGCTCGCGCTGCTCAGCGGGTCGTCGGCATTCGGCACGGTGGCTTTCGGCACGGAAGGCGGGCTCTTCGATCACGCCGGCATTCCGACGGTCGTATGCGGTCCCGGAAGCATGGATCAGGGACACAAGCCCGATGAGTTCGTGACGGTCGAACAACTCCGCGGTTGCGACGCGATGCTGATACGGCTCGCGGACCATCTCGCGACCACAGCCTGATTACTCACCACGCGCTTGAAGCGATCCCGACGCCCTGAGCGTCAGGGCATCGCTTTGCCGCGCGCATCTCCGGCCCGTGTACATCGGCGTATTCATGAACGGCATTGTGCCGAAATATCTCGATGGCGCGGATCTGTCGTGGGTCGCCGGGTTGCTCCTGACGTCGCCGGTTTATTACTGGCTCGCGTCGCGGGATACGGTTTAACGGCGCAGGCAAAAACGATGCGCAGATGACCTCCAGTGCGGCGCGGTAACGAACGGTTGCCGTTCGGGCGGGACTTTTTCCTGCCCGACAAAAGTGTTGTACGTCCGCCTGCGTTTACGCCTCATGTGCATATGCACATAATCGCGTCACCTGCTGCGAAAACCCTTCGCGGCGCATCGAGGCGGTGACGATCGGAAGCTCGCGCAAGGCTTCAGTGACAGAGATTCGTTGCGGCACGCATCGCTCCTCCTCGCTCAAGTATCCAGGAGGTTTGTATGTCGAACGATATCTCTCTCGAAACGCCGTCGCGCCGTCACTTCATCGGCATGGCGGCGGCAACGCTCGCCGCGGGCGCATTGAGCCGCCTCGCATTCGCCGAGCCGGCCACGGGCAGTGCTGAAATCGTGCAAGTGCAGGGCAGCGACAAGACCGCGATTCGCCCGCTGCGCGCGCATGTGCCGGACGCGCAGCTCGCCGACCTGAAGCGGCGCGTCAAGTCCACGCGATGGCCGGAACGCGAAACCGTCACCGATGCATCGCAAGGCGTGCAACTCGCGACGATGCAAAAGCTGGCGCGCCACTGGGCGACGGATTACGACTGGCGCAAGGTCGAAGCGCGGCTGAACGCGCTGCCGAATTTCGTCACCGAGATCGACGGTCTCGATATTCACTTCATCCACGTTCGCTCGAAGCATGCGAATGCGTTGCCGGTCATCGTCACGCACGGCTGGCCCGGATCGGTCATCGAGCAACTGAAGATCGTCGATCCGCTGACCAATCCGACGGCGCACGGCGGCAGCGCATCCGACGCATTCGACGTGGTGATTCCGTCGCTGCCCGGCTACGGTTTCTCCGGCAAGCCGGCGACGACCGGCTGGGACCCGCAACGCATCGCACGCGCGTGGATCGCGTTGATGAAGCGTCTCGGCTACACCCGCTATGTCGCGCAAGGTGGCGATTGGGGCAACGCGGTGACCGAACAGATGGCGCTCACCGCGCCGCCGGAACTCGTCGGCATTCACACCAACATGCCGGCCACGGTGCCCGACGATATCGCGCATGCGCTGAAGTTCGGGGATCCCGCGCCCGCGGGCCTCTCAGTGGACGAAGCCCACGCGTTCGATCAACTCGATTTCTTCTACAAGCACGGCCTCGGCTACGCGCAGGAAATGGCGAATCGTCCGCAGACGCTGTATGGCATCGAAGATTCGCCGATCGGCCTCGCCGCGTGGATGATCGATCACGATGCGGCGAGCCAGGCGCTGATCGCGCGCGTGTTCGACGGTCAAGCCGAAGGACTTTCGCGCGACGACATCCTCGATAACATCTCGCTCTATTGGTTCACGAATACGGGCGTTTCATCGGCGCGGCTGTATTGGGAGAACAAGCTCAACTTCTTCGCGCCGAAGCACGTGGCGATTCCTGTAGCGGTGAGCGTGTTTCCGGACGAAATCTATGCCGCGCCGAAAAGCTGGACGGAGAAGGCGTATCCGAAGCTGATTCACTACAACCGTCTTCCGAAGGGCGGGCATTTCGCGGCCTGGGAACAGCCGCAGGCGTTTTCGGGCGAGCTTCGCGCGAGCTTCCGTTCGCTGCGTTCGGCGTAAGCGATGCACACGGCGCCTTCACGGCGTCGTGCACCTCACGCCTGCGCTTGCGCCGATCGCAGATGAATACCGAGCGCACGCCGTGCGCTCAACGCGAGCAGCGCACACGACAACGCGTTGAAGAGAAACAGCCCGCTCGGCCCGACGATCGTCATCAACGCCGACGCCAGCGCCGGGCCCGTCATTCCCCCGAACGAGAACAGCACGAGCAACAGCGCCGAAATCGCGACGCGATGATGCGCCTCCGTGCGATCCTGCACGTGCGACACGATCAGCCCGTACTGCGTGAACGTGACGGCGACGTAGACGAGCGTCGCGACCCAGGTGATGACGCGCACATCGAAGCAGAAGAGCACGAGGCTCAAGGCAGCGGATATCGACGCCGTGAAATAGACGAGACGGCGGCGATCGACCTTGTCGGAGAGGCGGCCCATCGGCCATTGCGGCACGAGTGCGCCGATCAGCGCGACGCCCATGAAGGTCGCGAGTTCGCTCGTCGAGAAGCCCGCGCGTTCGAGATAGACGGGCATCATCGCGTAGAAGCTGCTGTAGATGAAGCCCGCGAGGATGCAGCCCGGCACCGCGAGCGGCGCCGCAGCCATCATCTCGCGCACGCTTTCGCGCCAGGTGCGCGCGGGCACGCGATGCAGTCGCTCGTCCGCGACTTTCACGGGCCAGCCTTCCAGCAAGGTCACGGGCATCACGGCGGCGGCGAAGAGCGCGGCGGCAATCGAGAACTGCTGGCCGCCCGAACCCGCGCCCACGTTCAACAGGAACTGCCCCGTGCCGACCGCGAGGTAGTTGATCGCCGCGTACGAGCCGAACACCTGGCCGCGCTTTTCGTTTTCGACCGTGCCGTTGAGCCAGCTTTCGATCGACGTATAGAGGCCCATGAAGGCGAAGCCGGTCAGGAGACGCACTGCGCCGAGCGTCCACGGCGACTGCGCGGCCCCGAACGCGAGCGCGAGAATGGAAGCCGCCGCCGAGAACGCGACGAACGTCCGATGCTGCCCGATGCGGTCGATGAGCCTGCGATTGAACACCGCCCCGAGGATGAATCCCGCGTAGTAGCACGACTGGATCAGGCCGATCACGATGGTCGGATAGCCCGATTGCAGAATGCGCAGCGGGATCAGCGTCTGAAAGAGGCCGTTGCCGACGATGAGCAGCGCGTAACCGCACAGCAGCCCGGCCAGTGCCCGGTAGCTGCTGCCGGCGGCGCCGTGAACGGGCGGCGGCGCGTCCGGCGGCGCGGCGGCTGCGGGCGGCGTCTGCCGGCCGAAGAGCTTGGCTTCGGACAGCGGCCCGGTGCGCACGGCGCCGGGCGCTTCGTGCTCCGCGCCGGTCGCGTCCTGAGTGTCGTAGGAATCGCCGGCGGCCTGGTTCGTGGGATCGATTGCCTGATCGTTCGCAACTGCGTCTTCGCTCTTTGACATGACACCCTTGAAGGTCATTCTCGTGATTCCGGTTTCGCGATGGGACGCCTGAATGCGGCGTCACCGCGGCCGGTCCACTTCCGCTTCGAATGGCGGGCCTGAATGACGATGGTAACCGGCGCCGACGATGTCCGATGTTCGATTTTGTTTCCGAGTGCTTCCGGTCGGCTGACCGGGCGGCCGATGCGTCGGCGCGAGACCTGTCACAATCGCAATCTCCGACGTTCCTCGACGATGCGGTCGGGATTGCGTTTTTGCCGGGCCGTGTCATCCGACTGCGGCGCGCCAGCCGCGCCGCGCGTGTTTCTCCCATGACAAGGAGCAAGCGATGCCAACGATGCAGGCAGTGCAGGTAGCGAAAGCGAACGGTCCGCTGGAAGTCGTCGAGCGCGACGTGCCGGAGCCGCCTGAAGGACACGTATTGATCAAGGTGCAGGCCTGCGGGATCTGCCACAGCGATTCGCTCACCGTGGAAGGCCTGTGGCCCGGCCTTCAGTTTCCGCGCGTGCCGGGCCATGAGATCGCTGGCGTGATCGAGAAGGTCGGTGCCGGCGTGGAAGGATGGGAGAACGGGCAGCGTGTCGGCGTGGGTTGGCACGGCGGGCATTGCGGACATTGCGAGCACTGCCGTCACGGCGACTTCGTGCTCTGCCAGCGCGCGCTGGTGCCGGGCATCAGCTACGACGGCGGCTATGCGGACTACATGGTCGCGCCGCAGGAAGCGCTCGCGCGCATGCCCGACGATCTCTCCGATGTCGATGCCGCGCCGCTCCTTTGCGCGGGCATCACCACTTTCAATGCGCTGCGCAACAGCGGCGCGCGTGCGGGCGACGTGGTCGCGATTCTCGGTATCGGCGGGCTCGGCCATCTGGGCGTGCAGTTCGCGCGCAAGATGGGCTTCGTCACGGCCGCCATCGCGCGAGGCCAGGACAAGGCGCCGCTCGCAAAGCAGCTCGGCGCACATCATTACATCGACAGCGAATCGCAGAACGTGGCCGATGCGCTCAAGGCGCTCGGCGGCGCACGCGTGATTCTCGCGACGGCCACGAGCGGCAAGGCGATGAGCGCGGCCATCGGCGGTCTGGGGCTGAACGGCAAGCTGATCATGGTCGGGATATCGGAGGAGCCGGTCGAGGTGCCGATCACGCAGTTCATCATGGGCCGCAACTCGGTGCAGGGCTGGCCGTCCGGCACGGCGGCCGATTCGCAGGAAACGCTCGCGTTCAGCGCGTTGTCGGGCGTGAAGCCGATGATCGAGGAATTTCCGTTGTCGCGTGCGGCGGAAGCGTATGCAAGGATGATGAGCGGGAAGGCGCGGTTCAGGGTGGTGTTGACGCCTGGGAGGTGAGGGCGCGAAGGCCGTTCGGCGCGTGCGGCCGGACGGCTGAATAATTAGCGGAATCGTAATAAATGCTCGCACACTAGCGCCAAGGGGCCGTTCTTTCGAACATCGCGTGGATAATCCGGAACCTTGCAAGTTCCCTTACGCTTCGCACGTTCGATACGACTCTTTGGGCAACATGAAGAATTCAATAAGCAGGATGTGGCTCACCTGCCTGTTCGCTGTAATAAACGCTGTCGTATTTGTTTCGCTATGGGCGCGCGCGGGTTTCACGGCGCCTTCATCGGCTCTCTTGCTGGATTGGGGCGGAAACCTAGCTCCGTTCACATTGACTGGAGAATCGTGGCGTCTGTTGACGAGCGCGTTTCTGCATGTCGGCTGGATGCATCTGCTCCTCAATCTCTACATGCTGATCGTGCTCGGAACCTTAATCGAGCGCGCGATCGGATCATTGCGCTACGGGGTCGTATATCTTCTGTCCGCGCTGGGAGGAAGTCTCGCGAGCAGCTCGTGGTACGGCTTTCATGAAACCCAGACCATGCAGTTCGCGATGGGCATGTTCATTCCGACGACCGCGATTCATCCTGTCGTGAGCGTAGGGGCGTCGGGCGCACTGATGGGACTCGCCGGCGCGGCGGCCGCCTTGCATTTCCACGCATCACTGCGTAACGAGGGCACGGCTCCCGTTCAAATCAAGCCGGTTGCGATTCTTCAGGTGATCGTTCTGAATCTGCTCTCCGGATTTCAAATCTCCGGAATCGATCAGGCAGCGCACATCGGCGGTTTGTGCACGGGCTTTCTGATTGGACTCATGCTGCAATGGCTCGCTTGCGGCCCGAAGTTGGTGCGGCTCGGTGCACCGCCTGTCATCGGCGTAGTGTTTGCCGCATTGATTTTCTATTTCGCACAACACGCGGGAACGCAAGACTTGTTCGAGTGGAAAAGGGCGATGATGGAGCAGAACGCAACGCAAACGGAATAGCGCAATCCGAGCAGTTCCGATCTCTTCGACGAGTTAAAAATTCGGAATGCAGATGAAGTCAGAGCAAGCCGGATAAGAAATCGAGCTACCAAAATAAACAAGCGAGAACGATGAAACCTTTATTCGCCGACAGTCAGGAAGCACGGCCGACCCTCTCTGCCGACGGCGGCCGCGACCTTCGAAGGACTTCACCGTCCGAAGCGAAATTGCTGACTCAGGATGAGATCGACGATCTCGGCGTCAAGGCCGGAGAGCGCGTGGCAGGGCTTTCCCAGCGCATCTTGTCGGAGGTGCGCGCATCCGATATCGACCAGTTTGGCGAAAGGCTCAACGAGCTGATCGTGACGGCAAAGGACCTCGATCCCGCCGCCCTCCAGAAGCGCGGCATTCTGAGTCGAGTCACGTCGATGTTCAAGGCATCCAAGGAACGGCTGCTGGCGCAATTCGATTCGGTGGAAAAGCGCATCGGCACGCTGATCATCGAGTTGGAGAGCAATGCGAATCGGCAGAAGCGCGACATCGCCGAACTCGAACAAATGTATGCGGATAACTATGAAACGTTTCGGCAGTTCGAGCACGCTAAGAAGCTCGGTGAAGAATCGCTCGAAGCTTATCGCGCGGCGCTTGCGCTACCGCAATCCAGCGACGATGCATTCGGCGCGCAACACACGATGGATCTGCGTCGCTGCGCCAGCGCGCTCGAACAGAAAATCGACGATCTGTCTCGCGCCATGCTGATGTCCGAGCAACTCGCACCACAGATTCGCCTTGAGCAAGATCACAAGCGCACGCTCATTTCGAAGTTCGGCACGGCCAAGACCGTCCTGATTCCCGCGTGGACCAACGCGTTTTCTCTTTACATCAAGCAACTAAGCACGAAGAAAGCAGCCGATCTCGCCAATGCGACCTTCGATGCCGCTGACGCCGCGCTGCGCGCACAAGCCGATCAGTTGCACGCCAATGCAGGCGCGGTGGCGGCGCTCGGACAGCGGCCCGTCATTGCAACGGACACGTTCGCCTACACGCAGCAAAAGCTCTTCGATGCATTGGACGAAATCGCGAAGATCGTCGAAGACGGACAGCGCCAGCGCAAGGCGGACGAGCCGCGACTCAGACAACTCGAACGCGATCTCGTCGCCAAATTCAGCGATCACCGGCATTTGAAATAAATAACATCGGTAACCACGCAATGAGCACCATCAACCTTCATAAACCCGCTCTCGCGAGCCGGGCCGATAACGTTTCTATCGTGCTGAGCAAGCGCCGGCTGCCGCGTCCGCCTGTCGTGCGCGTCGCCGCCGCCCTCGACATTTCAGGCTCGGCCGAACAGCTATACAAATCCGGCGTCATCCAGGAGACTCACGATCGCATGCTCGGCATTGCGATGAAATTCGATGACAACGGGGAAATCGATACCTGGACTTTTACCGAAGGCTTCGATCGGCTTCCGACTGCCACACCTGAAAACTACGGCAGCTACATCACGGAATACGTGATGCGCAATGACGGTATTCGCAAATGGGGCGCCACGCAGTACGCACCGGTCATGGCGGATATCGTCAACTTCTTCTTCGCGCCCGAAGAACAGCGCGCAGCGCCGAAGGAGAAGCGCGGCTTCCTCAGCCGGCTGTTCGGCACGCCTGCCCCGGACCCCGCGCCGTTACCCGCGGAGCCGGCGAACAACATGCCCGCGTGGGTGCTTTTCGTGACCGACGGACAGAATCCCGAGCAGGATCGCGGACATGCGGAGAAGCTCCTGCGCGATTCGCAGAAGTTCCCGATTTACTGGTCTCTCATCGGCGTCGGCGATCCGCGTGAATTCGGTTTTCTTCGCCATGTCGCGAAGGATTTGCCCAACGTAGGGTTTTTGCATCTCGAATCGCTCGATATCTCCGATCAGGAGATTTACGAGCAACTGATTACAGAAGAATTTTGCGATTGGGTTCGCGGCAAGCAGGTCGAGAAAACATAAGCGGGCGCTCGTCACCGAGCGCTCTGAATCGAAATTCGGTCATATCAAACAATAAAACCTTTTAAACTTCCGCTCGCGTTGACTTTCATCGCGATGGCGGCGGCATTCGCGCTGGGCGGCGTGAAGGATGTCGTCCTCGTCGCGGTACTCTGTATTTTGGAAATATCGCTGTCGCTGGATAATGCCGTGGCCAACGCGGCCGTCTTGCGCCACTGGTCCGAGAAATGGCGCGACCGCTTCATGACATGGGGCCTTCCCGTCGCGATCTTCGGAATGCGCCTCGTCTTTCCGCTGCTGATCGTTGCTATCGCAGGGCACATCGGGTTCTTCGAAGCTGGAAAGATGGCGCTCGAAGCACCTCGGCAGTATGCGCAAATCCTGACTTCCGCACATCACGAAGTGTCGGCGTTCGGCGGCGCGTTCCTGTTGATGGTTTTCTTCAAGTTCATGCTCGATCGCGACAAGGATGAGCACTGGATCAGCATCGTCGAGCGTCCGCTTGCGCGGGCGGATTCAACCGGTCGATGCAATAGCTTGATGGAATCGTTCAGCTGGTGTCTCGTAATCTAGCGTCTTTCTTGGGCGCTCGTTCAGCCTTCTCGCCACGGCATTGAGTTTGGCTTGCGAATAAACCGACAGATCGATGCCTTTTGGGAAGTACTGTCTCAACAGCCCGTTCGTATTCTCATTGGAGCCGCGTTGCCACGGATGCTTGGGGTCACAGAAATACACGGCAATGTCAGTGGCGATGGTGAACCGTTTGTGCCCCGCCATCTCGGTGCCGCGATCCCAGGTAAGCGATTTGTAAAGCTCTTGCGGAAGCTTGCCGGCGTGTTTGATGAGCGCGTTGGCCACGGTTTCACTGTCCTTGCTGTCAATCTTGACCAGCATGACATAGCGTGTGTGTCGCTCTACAAGCGTTGCAATCTGGCTGTTACCGCTGCCGCACAGGAGGTCGCCTTCCCAGTGCCCCGGAACGGCGCGGTCCTCAACCTTAGCGGGACGTTCACTGATCGAAACAGCATCGCGGATACGACCATGATCCTCTGTCTTCTGCGTGTGATGACGTGAGCGACGCATGGCACGGGTGCGCCGCAGGTGCTCCAGCAGCTCTTTTTTCAGCGCGCCGCGTGCTTGAATAAAGAGCGTCCGATAGATCGTTTCGTGAGACACGTGGAAACCCTCGTTGCCCGGCCATGTTCGCTTTAGCCATCCGGCGACCTGCTGCGGCGACCATTCCAGTTGCAGCTTTGCCGCCACGATTTTTGCCAGCGCCGGTGTCGCGACCAGCTTGCACGGCTTCGGGCGCAGCGCCCGCTGCCAGGCAAGCTCATCGCCGAAGTCGGCCCGATAGCCTTTCTCGCCGCTGTTGCGCTTGATCTCGCGGCAGATCGTAGACGGCGCTCGCGACAGGCGCCGTGCGATAGATTGGATCGAATCATTCGCTGCAAGACCTCTTGAGATTTCTTCGCGCTCGGCAAGCGTGAGCGACCGCTTCGATCGCCGCCGCGGTGGAGGCTGGATTCCTCCAGTTTGCGCCAGTATTCCCGCTACGGATGAATGGTTACGATCGAATAGCTGCGCAATATGCTGCAGCGACTCGCCCGCACGCCAGCGCTCCCACATCAACGCCTTCTGACTCTCACTGTAATAGATTCGGCGTCTCTGTTTCATCGCAACACTCCCGCCGCATAATAGCGTTATTGTGTTGCATCGACCGGTTGAATCCGCCCGTCTTGGCCGGCTGACGGCGATCGAAGTGGCGCTGACGCTCGCGGTGATTGCTATCGTCTCCACTCGGTTGCCGGACATCGAACGCGCTTCGTTTCTCGTGGCGGGCCTGGGCGGCGTGATCGCCTTTGTCGTATCGCACGGCATCGGGGATTTCGTCGGCGGTGACGAGGCAGGCAATCGCGTGGTGCGCGAAAGCGTCGCGGGCTTCCTGTATCTGGAGATGCTCGATTCGTCGTTCAGCTTCGACGGTGTCATCGGTGCATTCGCGCTGACCAACAACGTATTTCTCATTGCTATCGGACTCGGCGTCGGTGCTTCGTATATTCGCCAGATGACGCTGATACTTCTCAAGAAAGGTACGCTCGCTCAATACCGTTTCCTGGAGCATGGCGCATTCTGGGCTATCGGCGCGCTCGCGGTCATCATGCTGAGCGTGAACGTGGACGTTCCCGAAGTCATCACCGGTTTGATCGGTGCATTCACCATCGGCGCGGCGGTTATCAGTTCGATAGTCGTTCAGCGGCGTGAAGCTGTCGCGGGCGATCGCGCGTCCTGATCGCGCAAATCCGCGTGCCGGGCATGCGGCTAACAATGCAATCCAATCAATTCAACGAGAGCAGTCAGTCATGTCAATGATCAATCTTTCCAAGGGCGGCCGAATCAATTTGTCCAAGGAAGCGCCCAGCGCAAGCAAGTTCAGAATCGGTCTGGGCTGGGATGCGAACGCGACCGATACGGGCAATGATTTCGATCTGGACGTTTCGGTATTTCTTTGCAAATACGATAGTCAGAACAGTCCAAAGCTGATCTCGCAGAAGCACTTCATTTTCTATAACACCGAAATTCGCACGCTCGACCGCGAAACAACTTTCTACCAACCGGGCGACGACTGGCCGCGCAAAGGCATGTCGGCATCGGAATGTCTCGGCGTCGTTCATAGCGGAGATAACCAGACCGGCAGCGGCAACGGCGACGACGAAGTGATCTTTGTCGATACGAAGAAACTCGATGCCGCCATCGATGAGATCTCGGTTGTCGTCACCATCGATCGGGCCGAGGAGCGCAAGCAGAATTTCGGTCAGGTGCGCAACAGCTACATTGAGATATCGGAAGAGGAAACAGGACGAGTGCTCGCGCGCTATCCGCTCGAAGAAGATTTTTCGATGGAAACGGCCGTTCAAGTGGGCAGCTTCTATCGCCGCGATGGACAGTTCATGTTCAAGGCGGTCGGAATTGGCTATAACCGCGGCCTCGGCGATTTCGTGATCGCTTATGGCGGACACGTCGATCGCGCCTGAATAGCGGGACTCGAGTTGGCGCATCGGTTTAGCATGCGCCATCGTCGGAATGTGAGAAGTCGAATGCCGTCTGATCAGCCTGAACCGAAGCCGCTTGCGTTTTCGAAACCCCAACGAGATGTTCGCGAGTTGCAGCCGCGCGCGTCGGAAGAGCGCGCGGTCACGCCACTCGATTTCGGCAGCAACGCCGTGTCGGTCGATCCGTTATTCGACTCGCGCGAAGCAAGGCGGCGCGTATCGAACGCGGAGCCGGGAAAGAGTGTGTTCGGCGATCACGGGCATCCGCTTCTGAACCGGAGCTTCGAACTGGCTCGACAGCAGTTTCCGGAGCTATATCCCAAGCATGGGCCGCGTATCGAGCGCGGCATTCGTCAATTGCTTCCGCTGCGGCTCGAGACCATTTCCATGTTTGCGGATGCAGCCTTGAGAACTTGCGGTGAATCCGTCGATATCTTCATGCGCGTGACACGCGATTTCGCCGACCTCGACGCTGCCGGCCTCATGCGGCAAATGCTCGATAGCGCCACGCGCAAGCCGGGTATCCTCGATCGGTTGACAGAACACTATCTGAAACCGCAGCGACCGGAAATGGACTATCGCGAATCATTGAGCACGTTGAAGGTTTCATTGCAATCGTTCATGCCCCGCGTGCGCGTTTTGCGAGAAGAAGTCGACCACGCGCGGGAAAGCCTTGCAAGCGGACTTGCCGCATTGAGTGCGGTTTGCGATATCGATCACGGGGGCAATGCCACAGCCGCTCTCGCGCTGGGCGAACGCCGCAGCGCGGTACGGCAGGCGTTCCAGCAACTCGAATTGCTTTCGCTCCAGGTCAATGCTTTCGAAGCGGACCTCGTCGGCCTTTTGTCCAGAGCCGATCAACTGGCGAACATCACGCTTCCGGCAGCGCTGGCGGCAAGGAACCAACGCTCATGAAGCCATCCTCGAACATCGTCGCCGCCTTCGATTTCGACGGAACCATTACCACGAGCGACAGCCTCAAGGCATTCGTGTTGCACACGGTTGGCCCCGCGCGCTTTGCGGCAGCGGGCTTGCGGGCGGCGCCTCGATTGCTTGGCATGACCGCGCGACTTTGCGATCGCGGCGTCGCGAAGGCTGCGTTTCTTCGTCATGCGTTGCGAGGGATGTCTCCCGCTGAACTGGAGCGCGCCTCGCAAGACTTCTGCGCCACACGCCTCGCTCGAATGGTCCGGCCGGAAATGGTGGAACGAATCCGGCAGCATCAGGCATTGAGCCATGAGGTCGTGCTCGTGAGTGCGTCGCCTTCGCTGTACCTTCGAATCTGGGCGCAATCGGTCGGTATCGGCGTGGTGCTATCGACTGAACTGGATATCGATCGCCAAGGATTCACGGGTCGGTTCATCGGACGGAATTGTTGGGGGCCGGAGAAAGTTCGGCGGCTCGAAGCATGGTGGAACGGTAGTCGGCCACGCATGCTCTTTGCCTATGGCGACAGCCGGGGCGACAGGGAAATGGCCGCTGCTGCCGACGTTGCATGGGTCAGAGGGAATGGCGAGTTGCCTGCGCTCGATCGCTGAGTGACCTGAAACGCAATGCGATCCGTCAACCTGGCTAGTCCCCCTCTCTCGTCAGCAACGACCAGATGGCGACGAAGGGCACGGAACCGGATCGCATTGCGTGCGGATTATTGCGAACGTTATGAATGCCTCCTCCGATACCCGGATCGATCCATGCACCGCCGCCCTGCCGGAATTCGCCGGGCGTGAAGAGCACATAGGCTTCCTCGGGCGGATGGCTGTGATCGGGATAGCGCGTGTGCGGCAACATCAGCGAGAAGCCCAGTTGCACGTCATAGCGGCTTTCCGCGCCACCGGGTCCGCAGATCATGCCGTGCACGTGCGCATCGATGTAGTTGTCGCCGCCGTTCACGCCCGATGAGCGGCGCGACCATCCGAGATCGGGTTCGAGCGCTTTGATCGCGCGCGCGGCGGCGCCGAAGCCGGTGTCGTCGTCGATGAAGGGCGCGAGCGCGGCGTCGAGCCACTCGCACGCGGGATAGCGCGTGTGGTGCCGCGCGCCGTCGTCGGATGGCGTTTGCAGCCGTTCGAACACGCGTGCGGCGACTTCGCGTCCGGCATGCGGCAGTTTGTCCGACTGAAAGAGCTTCTCCGCGATGGCGATGAAAGCGGCCACGTTCTCCGGACGACGACGGTTCATAAGAGCCTCCCTGACAACCAGGCGCTTCGATTCTCCATCACAAGCAGTCGGTTTCAAAGCTGCACATCGAATGCCTGTCTCCTCACAATTCCAGCACGAGGTCCGAGGTCGGGCGGCTGCAACACAACAGGCGAAATCCCTTCTGGACTTCTCTGTCGCGGATGCCGCCGTTGTGCTTCATATCGACGGTGCCTTCCAGCACGCGCGTTTTGCACGTTCCGCACACGCCTTGACTGCACGACGACGCCACAGCGACGCCCGCCTTCTTCGCCGCCGATAACACGGTCTGCGACGCGTTCATCGTGAACGACTTCGACGAGCGCGAGAGCTTGACAGTGAAAATGCCTTCAGCGGCGGGTGCTCGAGCAGGCTCGCCCGCGCCGATATCGAAGCTCTCCTCGTGGTAGCGCGCCGGATCATGGCCGACTTCGCGAAGCAGCGCGCGCACCGCGCTCATGTATCCGGCCGGGCCGCACGTGAAGACTTCGCGTTCCAGATAGTCCGGCGTCCATTGCGAAAGCAACTGAAGATTGAGGCGGCCTGTCGGACCATGCCAGTCAGCTTCATCGCCGATGCCCTCGCACACGAAGAATATGCGCAGGCGAGGCGATAGCTTCGCGAGCCGCGTCAGTTCCTCGCGAAACACGATATCGCCAGGCGTGCGCGCGCTATGAATAAAGACGATGTCTCGATCCAGACCGAGATCGATGCTTGCACGCGTCATCGACATCAGCGGCGTGACGCCGGATCCCGCGGACAGATACAGCGATTTCGCCGCGGGCGCGGCCGTCGGCGTGAACGCGCCTGAAGGTCCATACGCGCGCAAGCCGACGCCGGGTTTCATGGTGTCGTGCAGCCAGTTCGACACGGTCCCGCCCGGAACGCGCTTGACCGTGATCGACAGCAGAAACGGACGCGTCGGCGCGGACGAAATCGTGTAGCAGCGCTCGACCGATCGTCCCTGCACGTTCGCCGTTATCGTCATGAACTGACCCGGCTCGAATCGCACGGGCAGTCCGTCTTCCGTGCGGAATTCGAAGCTTCTCACATCATGCGTTTCATTGATGACGCGACAACACGTCAGCGTCTGCTGCTCGCCGCTCGGCCAGAGCCGCCCGCCATGTTCCCAGGTGGCGGCATCGGCGAAATCGAGTGGAGAAACGAAAATTCTGTCGACGGAGTTCATGGCGCTCACAAGTGCGTTTGCAATGAGCGCAGTATTGGAGCGCGCGAAATCACCGTCAACGCGCTTTATTTTCCGCCTTCCATGACTTCAACTTATGCGTGGCTTTCAGAAGCCGGCTTGCTCGTTCAACCGTCCACGGGTTCCGCGGGCGTCTCCAGATTGAGCTGATAGAACGCCGCGTCCAGCCAGCGGCCGAACTTGAATCCGGCTTCCCTGACCGTTCCCGAGTGCGTGAAGCCCAAACGGGTATGCAGGCGGATGCTCCCGTCATTCGTCGCGTCCACGCAACCGACGAGCACATGCACCTGCGCGTCTTTCGCGCGACGGATCAGCTCACGCAGCAGGCGCTCGCCGAGCCCGAGTCCGCGGCAATCGCGATGCACGTAGACGCTGTGCTCCACCGTGTATTTGAAAGCGGGAAACGCGCGAAAGGTGCCCCAGCTCGCGAAGCCCATCAGCTTGCCCGATGCATCGACCGCGCCTACCACCGGGAAGCCGCCCGCGCGTTTCGCCGCGAACCACGTCGACATGGCTTCGACGGGGCGCGGCTTGTAGTCATACAGCGCGGTCGAATTGACGATGGCTTCGTTCAGGATGTCGAGAATGGCGAGCGCATGATCCGCTTCGTTGCAGTCGATCAGGCGCACGTCGTCGCGCGGTTCGGTGGTGTTCATTCGGTATCCGTTCAGGCTGAGGATGAATCAGGTCGCGGGTGCGTCGCCGATGGCGAGGATGTAGCGCGCTGCTTTGGACGCCGGGTTGCTGAAGATCAGCGGCCGGTCGAGCCGCATCGCGAGGCAGTCGCCTTGCTGGAGCGCATGCAGTTCGTCTCCGATGACGATGTCGATGCATCCGCTCATCACCCAGACTTGCTGATGCATCGTCGATTCCCGTCCGCTTCGCTCATAGGCGACGCGCGCGCCGGGCGGAAAGTCCACTTCGACCAATTGGAACGGCGACGGCCAGCCCGGCGGGGAAAGGTTTCTGCGCGTGTAGCCGGATTCGGGATCGCGCCATTTCAATTGCTGGCGACGCCGCGCAAGCGGTTCTGCGGGCGCGCCTTCCTGCTCGCCGCCGAAAAGGCTGGCGAGCGATACGCCGAGACCGGCGGCAAGTTTGTCCAGCACGACGGCCGTGGGGCTGGCGGCGCCGCGTTCGATCATCGAAATCATCGAGCGGCTCACGCCGCAGCGGGCTGCGAGCGCGTCGAGCGTGTAGGCGCGTGCGGCGCGCAACTCGCGGATGCGGTCGGCGATGCGTTGGTTTATGTCGGTCGTCGTGGTGTCTTCTTCGGACGATGTCCGGGCGTTATCTAGCATAATGGATTTAGTTTCCAGTACGCTGGATGGCTATGTCAAGGGTTTCCGCTGGATCCCGTATTGTTATTGGTTTATTAGCACTGCCCCCGTGCGGGGCGGCAGTCACTTTCTTTGCTGCTGCAAAGAAAGTAACCAAAGAAAGCAGCTCCTCACGCCCGCGGTCACACGCAGTTTGGCCATGCTTGCCAGGTGATAGTGGGCTGTCTAAGTGTCGCCCTCATAGGCCCAACCGGGCTTGGCTCGCGCACGGTCTGACAAGCTAGTACTCACAAGAAGCTGGTTCAGCACCAAATAGCACCGGCACAGCGCTACGCGCTGCCGACGGGTCTACAAAGGAAACCAACCTATCGCA
>NZ_JALQDH010000084.1:0-1482 GCF_023631365.1 Caballeronia sp. INML2
TGTAGCTCCTGGACTGGGTTTGGTTGGATGAGCATCAATCGTTGCGCTCGCAGCTACATATGCGAGGGCTGTGCCAGCCAAGGCTAGAGGATCTGTTCGGTTAGGCTAATGCATTGATTGTTAATCAAAAATATCCGAGACGATGCAGGTTTGAAGGCAACTTTGGATTGCACGACACGGGGCAAGTTGTTGGTGGCGGAAAAACAGAAGTGGGGACGTTGTCGGTGGGCGACGAACAGGGGGCGGTATTGGCAGCGGTAAAAGTCAAAACGCAATGCGAACAGGTAGGGGCCCGTGAGATCCCGATTCAAACAAAGTTATCGGCTTCGGAATGAACGACGTGAAGTTTTAATTCGGAAAACGAACGTTATGCAATGTGATGCGGACGCGGATGTTGAGCGTCGCAGTGGGAAGAGGGATTGAAGCGCGAGAGAAAAGAGAAAAGAGAAAAGAGAAAAGGGAGAAGGAAATGAATCCTTCTCCCTTCGAGGATGCCTGTCTTTACAGCTTCACGCCTTCGAGCAGGCTGCCGACCGACGAAAGCGACTTCGTGACGTTCGTCAGATCGACGTTCGTGTGGGTCGAAGCATCGACTTGCGTCACCGGCGCGACGTTGGTCTGCGGGCTGGCGAAAGCAAAGCCGCTGATCGAGTTGGCGTTGATGCCGTTGTTCTGGAAGATGCTCCCGCCGCCGACGATGGCGCCCATTTCAGCGCGGCCGAGTTCTTTGCTAGCGGCGAGGTTTTCGATCTTAAGCATGATGTGTCTCCTGGGACTGTGTGGGTTGGATGAGCACCAATCGTTGCGCTCGCGTCTCTATATGCGAGGGCCGTGCCAGGCGTTGCTGGAAGGTCTGTTCGGTTAATCCAACTCGTTGAAAATCAAGCCGAATAAACGCTGGAGAGCGTGAGACAGGCGATTCGCGGGGCATCGGCGGTATGGATTCGTTGGATACCGGGAGACAGCTTGCGCGGACGTGTCGGCATGGCGCTGACAACTCGAATCGACGGTTATCGAAACACCATCGACGCAGTAGCGTGGCGACTGCGCAGACGTTGTCCGCGTTGCCGAGTACTCGGTGATGACCCGTGCGAAAGAGAGAAACGGCCGCGTGAATTCGCGCATTGCGCGCGAGGGCCTGCGAATGAATGTCGAAGCAGGAATGCGAAGAGAGGGAGAAGGAAACGTCGTGGTTCCTTCTCCCTTCGAGCGGTGATGCTTTTACAGCTTCACGCCGCCGAGCAGGCTGCCCACTGCGTCGAGCGACTTCGTCACGTTCTTCAGATCGACGTCCGTATGCGTGGAGGCATCGACCTGCGTCACGGGAGCGACGTTGGTTTGCGGGCTCGCGAAGGCAAAGCCGCTGATCGAGTTGTAGTTGACGCCGTTGTTCTGGAAGATGCTTGCGCCGCCGACGATAGCGCCCATTTCAGCGCGGCCGAGTTCTTTGCTGACAGCGAGGTTGTCGATTTTCAACATGAT
>NZ_JALQDH010000085.1:0-40416 GCF_023631365.1 Caballeronia sp. INML2
TGTAGCTCCTGGACTGGGTTTGGTTGGATGAGCATCAATCGTTGCGCTCGCAGCTACATATGCGAGGGCTGTGCCAGGCAAGGCTAGAAGATCTGTTCGGTTAATCTAACCGGCTGATATCAATGGAGAAAACAAGAAGATGACGCGGCTTTGCATCGTTTCTTCGAAGCGAAAATCGAGGCAACGTGTCGGTCGGCGAAAAACAGATCGGGGAGGGATGTTGGCGTCGGACGAACATCGTCGCGATTGAGGCATGTCGTCTTCGATACGGACCCGCGCAAGAGAAAGCAGGTCGCGACCGTACCGAAGACGAGGTGATGAAGCTCAACTCAAAGTTGCTGGGAAACGCCGAGCGGTGCGACAGGTTCCATCACCGGCACGCTTCGTGGCTGCAGATCCTGAATGAACGTCTCGGACAGCGCAATCACGCTCGCCAGCGCGCGCGTGTCATAGAGCGCGTGATCGACATCCCCGCAAACGGCGGCCTTCACTCTCGCCGTTCGCGAGAGCTTCTTCCCATGGCGGCCGAAGTGGGCATTGAGTTGATCGAGGCCTTCGTCACCCGCGCCGTACACGAGCAACGTGCGCACGCCCTTGCGTTCGAGCGCGTGAACGACACTGTGCGGGTCCGTGAGCGATTCGTTGCCGCCTGCATGCACCGGTTTCCTGCGCGTTACGCCGAGCAACTGCGACTGCAGCCGCGCCGCCGCATTCGATGCGAAAGCCTTGAGGATCGGCTTGAACCCGCGTTGACCGCTCAGCACGAGCCACCATTTACCGGGCTTCAGGATGGCCGGCCCGAGACGCGCCATCGTGTTGCGCCGCTGGTTCCTGAGTTCCTGCAGGGTCAGCCGCTCGGGTATGTAGAAACGCTGGAGGTTCACGGCGATTACGGCCGCGATAGCCGGCTCGACGAGCGATGCGCGCAACGCGCTATACGCGCCCGAGCAGATGCCGAACGCGATGACGTTGTCGTAGCCCTTGCGCTTGAGCCATGCGCCCGCGGTCGCGACGTCATCGATCGTGCTTTCCGCATGAATCGAGGCCGTCGTGTCCAGCGTTCCGTCGGGCGAGCGGGCGGGGCTATCGCCGATGCCGCGCGCGTCGAAGCGCAACGATGCGATACCGCGTTGCGCCATTTCCCGCGCGAAGCGCACGGACAGACGGCTGTCGCCCTGATGCACGCTGCCCGCCGTGTTGGTGATGACGATGACAGGCCCGCCCGCGAGTCTGTCGCGCGGCTCGCACAAGATGCCGAAGAGTCCGGCCGCGCCGAAGATCACCGGGCGCTCGACGGCCTCCGGCGTTTCGATGATCGCATCGTCGCTCATGCTCGGCCGGGACGCCTTTCTCGTGCGAGCCGGCGCGAGGTCGCCGAGCTCGTCTTCGGCCATGCCTTGCGCGATCCATTGCGCAGTCCGCTTGAGCGTTTTCTCCGGCAACGTCGACGAGGCCGTCTCCTGCATGAATTCGAAATAGTCGTCGAAGCTGTCCGCTTGCACGTCGACGCCACGATCGCGCAATGCGGTGCAGAGCGACTGGCTCGCGCCGGGCCGCATATCGGCCACGAACACGCGCTTGGGTAGAGCGGGATGACGGCTCATGGACTTGCCGAGATCGAGGCCGCTCAACCGGTTTCGAAACGCTTCGCTATAAACCTGACCGAGCACGTGATAGGGCGAATCCATCTGCCGGGCGCGCACGTCGAGGGGAAGATTCTCGACCCACGTGCTGCGCAAGGCAGTCAATTCGCGCAGATAGTGGCGTCCCTTCACGACGGGCGCGAGCAGTGCGAGCGAATCCACGAGCGGATGATGCGATGCGAGCGCCGCCAATGTTCCGCCCAGACGCAAGCCGCACAACGTGACCCTGGTCACGCCTGTTTCATGCCTCAAGCGTTCGACCGCCGCGCCGATATCCGCGACGAAGTCGTCGAGCCGATCGCTTTCGTGATCGATGCCCACCGAATCGCCCGTTGCAAGATAGTCGAAGCGCAGGACCGGAATGTCCCGCCGGGAAAGCTCCTCGGCGAGATAGCGCATGGCCTTGTGTCCCCACGCCTCTTCATGTCCGAAGGGATTGCACAGCACGACGCCGTGGCTTCCCTGACCCGCATGAAGCCACCCGAAACGGCCCCCGAAGACAAGCGGCGTCATGCGTCG
This sequence comes from Caballeronia sp. INML2, assembly GCF_023631365.1. Taxonomy (NCBI): domain Bacteria; kingdom Pseudomonadati; phylum Pseudomonadota; class Betaproteobacteria; order Burkholderiales; family Burkholderiaceae; genus Caballeronia; species Caballeronia sp. INML2. Next base: position 2,163 of record NZ_JALQDH010000085.1, read on the forward strand.
CCTCCCCTTCCGAAATTACCGATGCAGGCGCGCGTGCTTCGGTAAAACGCGACGCTGGCAGCGTCACGCGTCCCTCGGCCGCCGAATTTTCTAATAAGGTCGCGCATTTTCTTGAGTTTCTCATTGCACGTTTTGGAAGATTTAACATCTTTTCGATTCGTCTTTTCGGTGCGGTGGCCAACAAACTGATGATTTGCGTAAACCTTCAGATGACCGGGAGACGCATGCAGGCGAGCTTCAAAATCGCCGGTCAGGAGCAGATGTTTATCCGCAAGGCGCAAACGGTGACTTTCTTTCTCTTTATCATCAATATAGTAAGCATGCCCATGTATTTTGTAGACTCGAAAAACGCCGTCCACTCGTTACACGTGCATGAAGCAGTTCACGAGGACCTCGCGTCTCGCCACGTTTCGGTAAAAGCGCCGCATTGACTATTCAGTTTCATCGACTAGATTCTTCGTCGTAGCTGCGGTCGCCATCCCAATCGCTATGAAAAAGGACAGCATCATGTGCAATCACCCGAAGCCGAAACGTCCGCGTTCGATTTACTGCATTCTCCCGCCGCATATGCTCGAGCACATCGCAAAACATGGTGATGCGAAACAGCGTGAGATCGCCATCGACACCTTGTCGACGGACCACACGATGCGGCATTTCCGTTCCGTGCAGGCAGCACTCGCGCCACGGCGTGCCGCGCCGATGCCCACGGCTGCGGCCCCTTCCGCGAACAGGACGATCTACACGGCCAACCACACAGAGACGCTGCCGGGCACGGTGGTTCGGGCTGAAGGCGGGAAGCCCGTGAACGACGATGCAGTCGACGAGGCGTATGACGGACTCGGCGCGACCTTCGAGTTCTATCTCGAGGTGTTCCACCGCAACTCCATCGACGATGCGGGATTGCCGCTCACCGGAACGGTTCATTTCGGAACCGATTACGACAACGCATTCTGGAATTCACAGCAAATGGTCTTCGGCGACGGCGATGGAGAACTGTTCAATCGCTTCACCATCGCGCTCGACGTGATCGGTCATGAGTTGACGCATGGTGTGACGGAGCACACCGCGAGTCTGAACTATATGGCGCAGGCGGGCGCGTTGAACGAATCGGTGTCGGATGTGTTCGGTTCGCTCATCAAGCAGTATGCGAACAAAGAGACGGCCGACAAGGCGGACTGGCTCATCGGCGAAGGACTGCTCGCCAAGGGCGTGAACGGCGTCGCGTTGCGGTCGATGAAAAATCCCGGCACCGCCTACGACGATCCGAGACTCGGCAAAGACCCGCAGCCGGACCACATGAGCCATTACGTTCGCACGACGCAGGACAATGGCGGCGTGCATATCAATTCGGGCATTCCGAACAAGGCCTTTTGCGTGACCGCGCTGGAAATCGGCGGATATGCGTGGGAGAAGGCGGGACGGATCTGGTACGAGACCCTGACCGACTCGCATCTCAAGCCGACGGCGACCTTCAAGACGTTCGCGAAGTTGACGCTCTCCACCGCGAGCAAGCTCTATGGCGCGAGCAGCGCGGAGTCGTCGGCGGTCAGGAAAGGATGGACCGAGGTCGGTGTATTGTGACGACTGGACTCTTTCTTGGTGCGGCCTTGATTTGCATGGGCTGCGCCTTGCATCAAACGTCACGGGAGCCTTCGATGCATGCGGAGCTGACGACCGATGGCGGATTCGCCGCCTTTCCAGGACTTGCACGGCCTGTGATACTCGACGAAGGCGACCTGTCGGCGCAAGACGGCGCCGAGTTCGCGCGCCTCGTCGCTGCGGCGCGCGACGAGGCAAGCGCGCCGGGTCCGCGCGCCGCGAAGCCGGTGCCGGACGGCCGCACTTACCGGATCAACATCGATGGCGGCGACGCGCTGCGTCTCAAGGCCGCGGATCCAGCCATTCCTCCCGCGTTTGCTGCCTTGATGGATTTCGTGAAGCGGCATGGGCATCGTTGAAGCGCGCTGCCTGAAACGAGAGTCGCTAACAGTGTGCTGGTTTAGTGTCTCTACGATCGGATTGGAGGCACAACCGTTTCCGGACATTCGCGCGGCTCAGCGCGGCGGCGCATGCGCAGAATTCTTGCGTGCATTCCCTTCTTCTTGCCGCGTTCGCGCTTGCTGTCGGTGATGTGACGCACGCCCAGCCGAGCGAATCCCGATGCGATCGATATCGACCGCCGCACGCTTTGGCGCGAGCGTGTCGCGTCGCCGTTGTCCGCACGGCAATTCGCGTTGATGCACGCTCTTTTCGAGCGACCTGACGCAATTCTTTCCCGCGCGCAACTCGCAGACCGGATCTACGGTTGGGGAAACGAAGTGCAAAGCAATGCTCGACGTGCTCTTTCGTTCGATGCGCAAGCGCTTCGGTGCGCATTGATCCGCAACGTTCGTGACGAAGTCGAGTGCGATTTGTCATACAAGGAACGTCTTTTCTGTTTGCACCGTTCTGCGGCAAGGTATGATGGACATACATTACAAACTGTAATGTATGTCGCGAACCGGGTTCTTGCGAATTTGTCTATTAATGCGATCAGACCAATGCGGATCGCCATGAGCGCAAGGCACCGACGCCTTCCGACGGAGCCTCGCTCTGTTTATGACCGATGAGCTGCAACGTAAAAAGGAGCCTTCATGACAAGTCCCGTTTTCGAGTCCGTGCGTCTGGATGACGTGTTGCTGGAGCCCGATCCGATCGACCCGGCGTGGATCCTCGAAGGCAATCCCGTTGCCCGCAGCGGCAGGTGGTCGCAAAGTCTCGATACCACGACTTCCTCCTGGGTCTGGGACTGCACCGCCGGCCGTTTCAACTGGTACTTCGAAGAAGACGAGACGATTTACGTGATCGAAGGCGAAGTTATCATCACCGCCGAAGGGCAAGAACCGCGCACGCTGCGCGCGGGACACGCTGCCCTGTTCTACGCGGGCACGCGTTCCGAATGGTACGTTCCGAGGTATGTGCGCAAACATGCGATCCTGCGCCCGCATATCACCAAACCGGTATTGCTCGCCCTCAAGGTGAGCCGCAAGCTCCAGGGCAGGCCGAGCGGCTATCTTCCCCGCACGTCGTTCTGAATCTCAATCCGTTCACGCGTCAGGCGGAATGCGGCGCCAAGTCACGACCACAGCGAGGAGGAATGCGACATAGGCGAGCGTGAACGCCCAGCCCGGCAAGTCCCAGTACAGGCAGGCGCCGACCCAACGCTGCACGAAGCCTTGCGCGCCGGGCGCCCCGGCGCGCAACTGATCTTCCAGAACGGTGAGCGGGCAGGGAATGCCCGCGACGGCGAGTGCCGCGACGATGGCGATGGCAAAGATGTGCGCCCTGCGAAACGCGCGGTTGCGCGCCCAGTTGCGTCTGAACGCGGCGCCGCTCCAGATCGCGATCAATCCGCCGACGATAAAAATCACGATCAGCGCGTGCAGTACGAGAGTCGCGTTCGCGAGCCAGATCATTTGCAAGTGTTGATTCTTCTCTCGTTTCAAGCCGGCGTTTTGCGGAGTTCATCCCCGGACATACATTCCATAGTATGCGTCTACGGCGCTGGCAATATCGCGTACGCATTGCAGCGTACTGAAAAATGCACAGGTGGTAGCTTGACATATGTTTCCGTGGAAACTAACATTGTTTCCACGGAAACATAAAATGTGATTCGATCTGTGACTAACCTGTCTGCCACGCATGATCCTCTTGAGCGCCACCTCGGATACTGGATGAGGCTCGTATCGAACGAGGTATCGGACGCATTTGCACGCGCCTTGTCGGATCGGCAGATCTCCGTGGCCGAATGGGTTGCGCTGAACCATATCGCGAACCGTGCCAACTCGACGAACTCGGCAATGGCCGCTTCGATCGGGATGACGAGGGGCGCCGTTTCGAAGATTCTCGACAAGCTCGAATCAAAAGGGCTCGTCTCGCGCGTCGCAAGTGCTGATGACAGCCGTGTGCAAATCCTGTCGCTTACACGCGACGCGCGTCGCTTGCTACCTAAACTGACCGCCATTGCCGACGGTAATGACGACCATTTCTTTTCCGTGCTCGACGAATCGGAGCGCAACACACTTCGCGATCTCCTGCAAAAGCTCGCCGAGCTTAATCAGATTCGCGAGATCCCTATCGAATGATCCTCGATGAATGGAGAAGGAATGAGTGAGGCGATCGAAAATCTTGCCGCTGCCCAACGACGCACAATGAACGGCACACCGAAGTCCGGCGGATTTCCATATCTCGCGGAAGTGCTTCGGCAGGCTGGCGTCAGCAAGAACGTCTGGTTTCTGCCCTCGTGCCAGAGTCTTTATATGACGACGCGCGGTGCTGTGATTCAGCAAGGTGCGCCGTTAGCGCAGGGCGCACTCGACGTGCCGGCATTCGATCGCGGCGCACTGATCAAAGCGTTGCGGACGGATCAGGCGGGCCAAAGCACGTTCCCCGAGTTCCTTCAGAGCGCGTGGAATGCCGGCGTGGTTCGCTACGACGTCGATCTGATTCGCAGATGTGTTGTCTATTCCGGGTGCCAGGGTGAGGAATACATCGAGCACTATCCCGAAGTGATGGTGTGATACGGGAGCCAAGCGACCTCTCATGCCGTCCGCCGCCAATCTGCCCGACAAGACGCGGCGTGCCCATCTCGGCATGCACGATCTGCGTGTGATGCGAATCGGCTTCTTGCTTCTGGAAAACTTTTCGCTGATCGCTCTCGGCACGGCGGTCGATCCGCTCCGCATTGCCAATATGCTCGTCGAGCGCGTGGTCTATGAGTACACGCTCATTGGCACGAACGGTAACGCCGTGCGTTCGAGCGACGGCATCCGCGTGATTCCCGATGTCGCGATGCCGGAGGCGGCCGAGTTCGACGCCGTGTTCGTCGTCGGGCCGAATCCGATTCCCCGCAAGGGTATTGGCGCGATCATGGACTGGCTCCGCTTGCAGGCGCGTCGCGGCAGCGCGCTCGGCGGTCTCGATACGGGCAGCTATTTTCTTGCGCGCGCCGGCCTGCTCAATGGCTATCGCTGCACGATTCACTGGGAGGATCAGGACACGCTGCTGGAGCAGTTTCCGAAGCTCACCGTATCCAATCGGCTCTATGAAGTGGATCGTGACCGGTACACGTGCAGCGGCGGCGTTGCCCCGCTCGATCTGATGGTGCATTTGCTGTCGCTTCCGCCGGGCAGCCCCGCACTCTCGGCGCGTGTGCTCGAATTGCTCGTCGCGGAGCGGCGCGGTCACGAAGAGCGCCAGGTGACGTCGCTCAGGCAATACACCGGCGACGCACACGCCAAGCTCGATGAAGCACTGCAGGTCATGGAAAGCAATATCGAGGAAACGCTCAGCATCGCGGAGATCGCGGCATTCGTGAAGGTATCCCAACGTCAACTGGAGCGATGGTTTCAGGAGCGCCTCGACAGGACACCGGCGCAGGCTTACCTCGAAATACGCCTGCTGCGCGCGCGTCAATTGCTGTATAGAACCGCGCGCACGCTCGAAGACGTATGCGAGCGCACCGGCTTCACGTCCCTGTCCCATTTCTCGACGCGCTATAAGGCGCAGTTCAACATCTCGCCGATAGCCGATCGCCGGCGCTATCAAAAGGCCCTTTGAAGCAGCGCTCACAGGCGTCGTTCGTGGTTAACCCTCGATGTCGAAAAGCCGAATTTTGACGTCGAATCGGGAAATATCCAAAGCCGCCAGGCTCCTACCATTCACTCACACCAACGGACTTTCACCGAGGAGCTGAGTGCATGAAAATGGAGAACCTTATCCGCATCGAGAACGGCGACAAAGCCACGCACACGTTCTCCGATGGCGAATACGCGAATCGCCACGGCAGGCTGCGCGAATTGATGGCGCGCGAGAACGTCGATGTCGTCCTGTTCACGTCGTATCACAACATCAACTATTACGCCGACTTTCTATATTGTTCGTTCGGCCGGAAGTACGGTCTCGTCGTCACGCCGAAGAAAGTCGTGTCAATTTCCGCGAACATCGACGGCGGACAGCCGTGGCGGCGCACCGTGGGGGACTATAACGTCGTCTATACCGACTGGCAGCGCGATAACTTTTTCCGCGCCGTACAAGGTGAAATCGAAAACAAGGGACGTGTGGGCGTCGAATTCGATCAGCTCTCGGTCGAGATGTTATCGAAGCTGAAGGCTGCGCTGCCGTCGGTGGAACTCGTCGATATCGGCGTGCAGACGATGCGCATGCGCATGATCAAATCGGCGGAAGAAATCGATGTGATCAAGCATGGTGCGAACGTGTGCGACGTCGGCGGCGCTGCGCTCGCAAAGGCCGTTCACGAAGGCGTGCCCGAGCATGAAGTGGCGCTCGCATCCACGCAGGCAATGGTGCGCGAGATCGCCCGCCGCTTTCCCAATTCAGAACTCATGGATACCTGGACCTGGTTCCAGTCCGGCATCAATACAGATGGCGCGCACAATCCCGTCACCACGCGCAAGGTGGAAAAGGGCGACATCCTCAGCCTCAATTGCTTTTCGATGATCGCGGGATACTACACGGCGCTTGAACGCACCATGTTCTTCGATCATTGCTCCGACGCCCATATGCGGTTGTGGAAGATCAACGTCGAAGTTCATGAGGCGGGGCTGAAGCTCATCAAGCCGGGTGCTCGATGCTGCGATATCGCGAGCGAGCTCAACAAGATCTATGCCGAATACGGCGTATTGCAATACCGCACATTCGGTTATGGCCATTCGTTCGGCGTGCTCTCGCACTATTACGGTCGCGAAGCGGGCCTCGAACTTCGCGAGGACATCGACACGGTGCTCGAACCGAACATGGTCGTCTCGATGGAGCCGATGATCATGCTTCCGCAAGGCCTGCCCGGTGCCGGGGGTTATCGCGAACACGACATCCTCGTCGTCGGGGAGAAGGGCGCTACGAACATCACAGGCTTCCCTTACGGACCGGAGCACAACATCATCCCGGCCTGAACGGCCAAGGCACGATCCGGCGGCGGCGTCGCCGCCGGCTCGCATGAAGCAATCGCATCATCATGTCGGGAGACAGTCGATGAATACGGAAAGAGCAGTCGCCGCGCAGGTCGCGATGCCAGAGGTATCGCACAAGGAGAGCACGCAAGTCGATCCGCAGATATTGAAGCGTGCGGCTTGTGCGAGCTTCATCGGCAATTTCGTCGAGTGGTTCGATTATGCGTCTTATGGCTATCTGGCGACCATCATCGCCGTCGTGTTCTTCCCGAAGACCGACGGCGCGACGGGTTTGCTCGCCACTTACGGCGTGTTCGCGATCTCGTTCATCGTGAGGCCGATCGGCGGCATCGTGTGGGGCCATGTTGGCGACAGGATAGGAAGGCGGACATCGCTGTCTCTGTCGATTCTTATCATGTCGTGTTCGACCTTTCTCATTGCATTGCTTCCGACTTATGCGCAGGTCGGCATGCTAGCGCCGGTTCTGCTGCTTCTCGTGCGCGTCGTGCAGGGCTTTTCTGCATCGGGTGAGTATGCGGGCGCGGCTGCGTTCCTCGCCGAATACGCACCGGACAAACGGCGCGGCATCTATACGAGCATCGTGCCCGCCAGCACGGCGGCGGGCTTGCTGTTGGGCTCGGTCCTCGTTGTTCTGATGCATGCCGCGCTCACGAGCGAGCAGTTGCAGTCCTTCGGTTGGCGTCTGCCTTTTCTTCTGGCCGCGCCGTTTGGTCTTATCGGTCGATATATCCGCGTGAAGCTCGAAGACACGCCGCGTTTCAAGGCAATGGAGAAAAATCATCAAGCCGCGCAGGCGCCGATAGCTGAATTGCTGTCGAAGCATCGCGGGAGAATGCTGATTGCATTCGGCGTAACGTGCCTGAATGCGGTGGCGTTCTATCTGGTGCTGAGCTACATGCCGACGTATCTCTCTACTGAAATGGGGATGAGCGAGAGCGCCTCGTTCATTGCGGCGACCATTTCGCTCACGGCATACATCGGCCTGATCTTCGTAATGGGTGCGATATCCGACCGCGTAGGACGCAAGTCGATGCTGATTGGTGCATCGATCTTGTTCGCGGTGTTGACGGTACCGCTTTTCAAGGGACTGGCGGGCGCGAGCTTCGCGATGATCGTCGCGATCCAGGTCGCGTTCGGCGCGCTGCTCACGATGAACGATGGCACATTGCCGTGCTTCTTGTCGGAGATATTTCCGACGCGCGTCCGTTATAGCGGCTTTGCGTTCTGCTTCAATGCCGCGAATGCGCTCTTCGGCGGTACCGCACCGCTCGTCGCGACGTGGCTCATCAGCGCGACGGGCAACAAGCTGGCGCCCGCGTGGTATCTCGTTGGAGCCGCGGGCGTGGCACTCATTGCAATGCTTGCAAGTCGCGAAACTTCACACGCGCCGTTGCCGGATTAACTATTGTTCGCGGATGGACCGCTAACCCGTTGCGATTTGATAAGAGGATACAATGCGCGGCAGCCAGGAAGATTGTATGCGTAGCACACCAAATGATATTGCCTGTAAGGCGAATTAAAGCTGTCTTTTCGCATCTTTCGACCGTTTCAGCATGTGCTTTTACTCAAGCCCGTAGGGACTTTCCCCAAGCCCGGGATCTTTAACCCGTCGCTTCTTTTCACGATCCGGCATTTCCTGTCCTCCATTGGACATCGATTGCCGGATCGCCATTCATTTGTTCCATGGGTCGATCCGCACTCATCGGTCTTTGATTTTCGTCCGGTGTATTCAGACAAAAGACTTCACCAGTCGATAAGGCGAACCTCGCAGCGGTCGTAGCGTTGCCAATGCGGCCGCGCGCAAACGATTGCGGGAATGTTATTCGGCGCCATTGGGCGCCGCGTCCACGTTTTCCAGCAGAAGCAGGGCTATTCAAATTTGAATGGCCGATTATCTTGACCGGTATATAGCCAAACTTGCTGTTTGACCACGCATCTTCGCAGGCTGCGAAAGGTCTCCTAAATCGTACACGTCATGCAGGATGTCTATACGAACGTGCGTGATCATTCGTAGACTAAAAACGGATCGGGAAGTTTTTTCATATGGATGCCTATTTTTTATCCAGCCCTCGACGCAATTTTTTCTTGCCTGTAACCTGAACGTGCAAATTCAGAAGCGACTTCTCAGTCCGACGACGCCCGTCAGTCGATTCGCTCGTTCAATACGAAGAACATTAACGCAACGACTCGGAGGCTACGTGATGTCAACTTCATCTGACGTTCTCGAAGCTGTGGATTGCATGGGTAGGCACGCCTATTCGATGCGGAATTCAGCAGTGGTAAAACATGTCGGTATCGTCCTGTACGACGGATTTTCCCTGCTCGCGGCCGGGATGGTCGCGGAGGCGTTGCATGCGGCAAATGAATTGCAATCGGAAGATGCAAACCGTTCCCTGACCTATCGCGTGAACCTCGTATCGGCCCGTGGTGGAACCGTCTCGTGTTCCTCTTCAATGTCGGTCTGGACAGAACAACTGGCGGGCCGGCAGTTCGAAAGCCTCGACAATCTTTTCGTCGCCGGTGGGACCGGGATCGCGCGCGCTTCAGCCGATGACGGTCTCATCGACCTCTTGCGACGCGTGAGCGCGAAGAGCGTCACGATAACCGCGATCGGTAACGGACAGATGCTCTTGTCGGCGGCGGGCGTGGCGCGACGTGACTGGCCCTCGATGAAGCCGGAGATACATCACAAGTCGCAAACGGCGATCGTGGACGATCATGAGCGCGATCAGGCCTTGATGACTTCGCTCGCGCTGCTCAAAAAAGACCTCGGCGCGGAATTGGCCGTTCGTGTGGCGGACCGCCTCGGCTCCGGTGCGGACCTTTCGCTCGCCGACAGGTTCGAAGAGATGTACGACGCGACGCTCGCGGAGAAAGCGCGCGCAGCGGCGCGCTGGCTTGTCCAAAACTGCGCAAAGCCGATATCCGTGGTGCACGCGGCGCAGATGTCGTCGATGAGCGAGCGTAACTTCCTGCGCTTGTTCAAACGCGAGATCGGTGTCACGCCTTCGAAGTACCTGCTTCGCGCGCGGCTCGAACTCACATGCAAACTGCTCGAGAGTAGCGATCTCCCGGTCGACAAGATTGCGCGGCGGACGGGGCTTAGCAACGGAGAGAGGCTGTCAAAACTTTTCCGCAAGGAATTCTCGATGTCCCCGACCGAGTTTCGCGCGCGAAGCCGCGAGAAATCCTGAGCGACGCCGGCCACCCGACGATCAAAAAATCTGTCGGAGCGCTTGCGGATGAATTGGCCGCGTTGCCGCCACGGATGCCTTCAACTCAGGAGATCGATGCACAAAAAAGAGAACCGTGAAGACGGCAACATAGCCACGATTCTCTAGCGCGGGGTAAAGCGGACCTACGATCGCCTCCGGCAGTGCTTCCGCGTTACCCGGCTCGGTCATGACGCCGACGGCATGGACGATGTTCCCTATCCCCGTATGTAGGCCGACAAAGCCTTGCCGAAGCACGCCGGTGCTTCGGGCGCAGTTTCGTTCTTACCGACAGTGCTTTCGCTGCCGACAACATCTTGGCGATTTCCGTCGCATCGCCATGCGCGAGCAAGGCATAGGTACAGTGCACAACAGCGACGGACGCAGCGAGGCTCATCTGGTTTCTCGTCGGCGAATTCCGAACCCTTCAGCTTGTTCTGCTTCAGGAACCCAGGAAACGCGTCCGAGTGCCCGCTTTCATGACGCGTCGTCCCTCATATAAGCGCGCCTGCCGGGCATGCAGGGCGGATGTTCCGCCGACAAGTCCGGATGCAGCGCCGTGCATGATCGTGGCGCCGGCTCGGCGGGGGATGTGGCGAGGCCCGTAGACACCGTCTGATTGCACTTCGAAAGTCGCACACGCACACGAGGAGAAAGAACGATGTCGAACAAGGTCGCGCTGATCACCGGGATCACCGGTCAGGATGGTTCCTATCTCGCTCAATTCCTGCTCGACAAAGGATACGAGGTGCATGGCGTGAAGCGCCGTTCCTCCCTTTTCAATACCGACCGGATCGATCATCTCTATGAGGATGATCATGTCGCAAAGCGGCGTTTTCACTTGCATCACGGCGACCTGACGGACTCGACCAGCATTCTGCGCATCATCCAGCGCGTGCAGCCCGACGAAATCTACAATCTGGCCGCGCAAAGCCACGTGGCGGTGTCCTTCGAAGAACCCGAGTACACGGCCAACGCAGACGGCCTCGGCGCTCTGCGAATTCTCGAAGCAATGCGCGTATTGGGCCTCGAGAAGACGGCCCGCTTCTATCAGGCATCCACGTCCGAATTGTTCGGCCTCGTTCGGGAAGTGCCGCAGCGCGAGTCCACGCCGTTCTATCCCCGCAGTCCTTATGCCGTGGCGAAGATGTATGCATACTGGATCACGGTGAACTATCGCGAGGCCTATGGGATATACGCGTGCAACGGGATTTTGTTCAACCACGAATCGCCGGTTCGCGGAGAGACCTTCGTCACACGCAAGATCACGCGAGCCATCGCGCGCATTGCGATCGGGTCACAGGACTGTCTGTATCTCGGCAATCTGGCGGCGATGCGCGACTGGGGACACGCACGCGATTATGTCCAGATGCAATGGCTCATGCTTCAGCAACGGGAGCCCGAAGACTTCGTTATTGCATCGGGCGTGCAATACAGCGTTCGTGAGTTCGTTCACCACGCGGCGGCCGAGCTCGGCATGAAGATTCGCTTCGAGGGTAGCGGCGTCGATGAGGTCGGTATCGTGGAAAGCGTGTCCGCCAAGGAATGCCGGGTCGCCCCGGGTACGGTCATCGTTCGGGTCGATCCTCGCTATTTCAGGCCGACCGAAGTCGAAACCTTGCTGGGCGATCCATCGAATGCGCACGCGAAGCTGGGATGGGCCCCCACGGTGACGTTCGCCGCGCTCGTCAAGGAGATGGTGCTGTCCGACTACCAGATAGCAAAGCGGGATGCGCTGATCACGCTTGCGGGATATCGGGCGCTGGAGCATCACGAATGAGGCCGAGCGTTCGCTGATCGGGGGGCGCTTCGACGGAGAACGTCACCGGTCGCCGAGCGCATGAGTCGGCGCGGATTCCATCTACCTTGCAGACTGGCGCTCGCCCTGGCGCAGCAGGAGCAGAGGGTCGCCGCGGTGCTTGACATGATGATCCGGTTTCGCGAGTGCCCGGGGCAGTCGGTGCAGCGTTTTCGTCAAACGATGCCAGCGGTAATGGTCCAACTTCACACCTCCGTCCAGCCGGCATGACTTCGGGTGCAGCGTTCCTTTCGACGGACGAATGTGGCAAACCACGGAGTTCAGCCATGCAAATCGCAACGAGTTCTGCAGACGCAACGACGGCGACATCCGGGCAAGCAGCGGATCGGCCGCTCTGCCGCCGCATCGTGCCGGTCATTCTTGCAGGCGGATCGGGCACGCGCCTCTGGCCGATGTCACGCGAACAGTTTCCGAAGCAACTGATCGGCGTCGTCGGACGCGATTCGTTGTTACAGGCGACGGTCACACGGATGGAAGGCTTCAAGGGCAAGTTCGACGTCGATGCGCAGCCGGTCATCGTTTGCGGCGAGGAGCATCGTTTCACGACTGAAGAACAGGTGCGGCTATGCGGCGTCGGCGCGCGCATCATCGTCGAGCCGGCGCGACGCGACACGGCGCCGGCGCTGACGCTCGCGGCGCTCGCCATCGCCGATGCGCGCGAAGACGCGATCATGGTCGCCATGCCGTCCGATCATTCCATCGCGGACCTCACCGCGTTGCACAGTGCGATCTCCGCGGCGGCGAATCATGCCGAACGTGGAATGATCGTGACGCTCGGCGTTCCGCCCACGCGCCCCGATACGGGCTTCGGCTACATTCGCATCGGCGAGCCGCTCGGGGATGGCGCTCATCTGATCGATCGATTCGTCGAAAAGCCAGCCGCCGAGCTGGCCGCGCAGTACATCGCCGCGCAAACCTACTGGTGGAACAGCGGCATCTTCGTCGTGCGTGCAAGCGTCTGGCTCGATGCGCTCGCGCGTCTCAACGGCGAGATGCATGCGGGCTGCATCGCGGCGCTCAAGGATGGCAAAACGGACGGTCACTTCATTCGCCCGTGTCCGCATCAGTTCGGCCGCGTGCCGTCGGATTCGATCGACTACGCGGTGATGGAACATATCGGCGGGGCCGACTCGCCATGCAAGGGCGTGGTCGTGCCGCTTGCGGCGGGCTGGTCGGACCTCGGATCCTGGGATGCCGTGTGGGAAGCGATGGAGAAAGACGGGCTCGGCAACGTTGCGAGCGGACGCGTCGTATTCGAGGGCGCGACGTCCAGCTATGCGCGCTCCGAAGGCGGACGGCTGGTGGCGTGCGTCGGCACGACGAACGTCGTGGTCGTCGATACCGACGACGCCGTGCTCGTCGCCGACCGATCCCATGCGCAGGACATCAAGCGGCTCGTGGCGCGCATACGGGAGCAGCACGCGCCCGAAGCCGAGGCGCATCGGAAGGTGCGGCGTCCTTGGGGCTTTTACGATTCGATCGAGCATGGCGAACGCTTCCAGGTGAAACGCATCGTGGTGGCGCCCGGCGCGCGACTGTCGTTGCAGATGCATCATCATCGCGCGGAGCATTGGGTCGTGGTGAGCGGCACGGCGCTCGTCACGCGTGGCGAGGACCAATTCCTGCTTTCAGAAAACGAGTCGACGTTCATTCCGCTCGGCGTGCGGCATCGACTGGAGAATCCGGGCAAGGTGCAACTCGAAATCATCGAGGTGCAATCGGGCTCCTATCTCGGCGAGGACGATATCGTGCGGCTGGACGATTGCTACGGCCGCATCTGAGCGCGCGCCACCCGGTGCGTCAAGAACAAGGCATCGCATCTCAGGCTTGGGGTTTCTCATGCGCGATATACAGGGATTGCTAGCCCGGCTGTTCGATGTCGGCATGGTGGTTCTCGGCGCAGCGATCGCGTCGCGGATCAGGTTCGATCACATCGGCGGTCCCGACTATTACATGCCGTTCGCCGCGTTTTCCGCTGCGTTTTCGCTTACCTTGTTCCCGAGCTTCGGCGTGTACGAATCGTGGCGCGGGCGCAGCAAGCTCGTGCTGGCGAGCCGAGTGTCGCTCGTCTGGCTCGTCGTGCAGGCCTGCGCGCTCGTACTGATGTTCTCGCTGCACCGGCTTGATCAGGTGTCGCGCCTCTGGTTCGCTTACTGGACCGCGATGTCGGGCGGGTTGATGATCGCGGGCCGCTTCGTCACGCATGCGGTGCTCGCCCATATGCGTCAGGCGGGCATGAACTATCACCACGTGGCGGTCGTCGGCTGCGGCAAGCATTGCGAATCGGTCACGAAGAAGATCGAGGAGGCGAGCCATTCCGGCTTTCGCACGATCGCGGTGTTCAATGCCTCTCCCGAGGTGTCGATCACATCCCGCGCACCTGTCTTCGACGATTTCGATACGTTCGTCGCGCACGTCCGCGAACACAACGCACATGAAGTATGGCTTGCGTTACCGCTATCGCAGGAGCGCGTGATCCTGCGCTTCGTGAACGAGTTCCGCGATGATCTCGTCAACGTGCGCTTTATCCCCGACGTGCGCAGCCTCGCGCTCTTCGAGAGCGGCGTGTCCGAGTTACTGGGCGTTCCTGCGATCAATCTCCTTGCCTCGCCGCTCTCGCAGAGGGCGGTGCTGCAGAAGGAAATATTCGACCGGCTGTTCGCGCTTGCCGCGCTCTGCGCGGTGGCGCCGCTGCTCGTCGGCATCGCCATTGCGGTGAAGCTCAGCTCACGCGGTCCCGTGTTCTTCAGACAGCGACGCAAGGGCGCGGACGGGCGCGTCTTCACGATCTACAAGTTTCGGTCGATGCGCCTGCATAGCGAGCAGGCCGGCGTGCTCAGTCAGGCCACGCGCAACGATCCGCGCGTGACGCCGGTCGGTGCTTTTTTGCGGCGCACGAGCCTCGACGAACTGCCGCAGTTCTTCAATGTTCTGCGCGGAGATATGTCCGTCGTGGGGCCGCGTCCCCACGCGATCGAGCATGACGATCTGTATCAGAAGGTGGTGTCCGGCTATATCCATCGTTACCGGATCAAGCCGGGAATCACCGGCTGGGCGCAGGTCAACGGCCTGCGCGGCGAAACCGACCGTATCGAAAAGATGGAGGCGCGTGTCGCGCACGATTTGTACTATCTGGGGAACTGGTCGTTCGGGCTGGATATGCGGATCATCGCTGCAACGGTCTTCAAGGGACTGCGCGGCGTGAACGCTTACTGACAGGCCTGGCGGATCGTCGCGCGACGCTTCACGTCATCTTTTTCGGGCGACGAACGTCGCGGACCGATCGGCGGCGGTCAGCTCGCCGCCCATCCACCTCACGCTGTCCAGCACTTCGAAGCCGCTCAGATCCAGCATCAGTTCCACTTCGGGCTTGAACATGTAGCGCATGACGTGCGTTTCGAGCACGGTCTCGACGCACTGCGTTTTCCAGTCCGTCATCATGATGGTGTAATTGACCGCGAAGGTGTTGTCATGCGGACGCATCAAGGGCTCGGCGATGCGGATCACGGCGGTGTCGTCGCTGGTCGCGCGCTTGACGCGGACCTTGGGCGGATCGGCAAGCACAGCGGGTCCGTACCAGCAGTCGAACAGGAACAGGCCGGAGCGCGGCAGGTGCGTCGCGGCGGTGTGGCACATCGCCATGAAGTCCGCGTTGCTCGTCTGATAGCTTGCGACACGAAACAAAGAGACGACGGCGTTATAGATCTCTTCGGTGCGGACGGTGCGTGCGTCGCCTTGCTGGAACTTCAGTCGCTTCGCGACGGCGCCGGGCAGCGCGATGCGTCGGGCATCGGCCCGGGCAAGCATATCCGCGTTCATGTCGACACCTGAAACGAAGAAGCCCGTAGCCGCCAGTTCCACCGCGTGACGACCGGTCCCGCAACCGAGATCCATCAGATTGCCGCCAACGATTCCATAGCGGCTGAGCAGGCCAGTGACGAACGCCGCCTCTTCCTTGTAGTTTTTCTCGTGATAGAAAAGATCGTAGTATTGCGAGTATCGCTTGCTGAAACTCATGTGAGCGACTCCATGAATCGTCGTGGTGCCAACCCGCCTCGGCTTGCGCTATCGACTCGTCAGCCTCGTCAGCTGGCCGGTCTTGACAGAGGGTAGTCACCATGCGGTGCACGGCCGCATGAGTGACGGATTTCGGCAAGGTGTTGGCCGGGTCCTTGCGCCGGTCGCCGAGGCGGGTTTCGACCAGGCGTTGGCCGCATAAAAATGCGGACTCTGCTCATCATCGACGCCCCGCAATCGATTAAACCGCTTCTCAGTCAGGACGACGCTTTCGATACCTGCATTCTCCGGAGACAGACAGATACGGAGTCCGAAGTCAACTTCGCGATTCGGCGCTTCGCCAGCTTCCATCGGATAGTGAAATCGCCGGCGGCCGAAGTCGAATTGTCGGATGCGGCATTTCTCGGCCAAAACCATGCTTTCGCCCGCCACGGCGAAAAGAACGGAGCGAATTGGCCACTACGATCACGAAAGTATACGGAATAAGGGTGGCCTTCGCACCGCAGCGAACGAATCGAATCTGCAACCGAAATCAGGGAGATCGACATGTCTTCTCAAGCCATAACCTTCGGCGATGCAGATATCAGCAAGGTGTATTGCTTGTCTGATGAGAAAGTAACGAAGCGCATGGGCATTCTGTTGTATGACGGTTTTTCGCTGCTCGGTGCGGGAACGCTCGCCGAGGCATTTCATATCGCGACCGAGCTTCAGTCTCCCGGTTCGGGCAATCACATCGATTACAGCGTCCGGCTCGTTTCGGCACGCGGCGGCGCGATCGCGTGTTCGTCGTCGGTTTGCGTGTGGACCGAGCGGCTGGGCGGCCAGAGATTCCAGAGTTTCGACGCGCTGTTTATCGCGGGCGGTCCGGGCGTGACGCGCGCCGCCGCGGACGAAACGCTCATCGAGCTACTGCGCATTGCATGCTCGCAAAGCGTCGTAGTCAGCGCGCTCAGCAACGGTGATGTGCTGCTCGCAGCGGCGGACATTTCGCGCAGCGCATGGGCTTCGGTGGAGCGCGGGATATGGAACAGCGGCCCGTCGAAAGGCCTGGCAACGACCGAACGCGGCGATGCGCTGATCAACGCGCTCACGCTCGTCAAGCGCGATCTCGGCTACGACATTGCGACAGCGGTGGCGGACCGGCTCGCGTCGTCGCATGACCAGCACCTGCCAATCATGCTGAGCACCATCGCCACGACGACGCTGGCGGAGAAGGCACAGGAATCCGCGCGCTGGCTCGAACGCAATTGCGGCCGTCCGATTTCAGTGGGCGACGCCGCGCGGACCGTGGCGATGAGCGAGCGCAACTTTCTGCGTTTGTTCAAGCGCGAGATGGGTCTGACGCCATCGCAGTATCTCTTGCGCGCCCGCCTCAATCTCAGTTGCGAGCTGCTGGCCAAGAGCGATCTGCCCATCGACAAGATCGCGCGCAGGACGGGGCTCACGAATGGCGAGCGATTCTCCAAGGTATTCAGGAAGCAGTTTTCGATGTCCCCGACCGAGTACCGGTATCGAAGAAAAAGCGGCGACGCGGTCTGACCTTCGGTACGACGATGCGGATCAGTCGAGGCGCATGCGCGTTTTCAGGCCGCTCGCCTCGTCCCATTGCTCGGGCTTCATGCGCTGCACGGTGACGCCGAAGGTCCAGATGTGCCCCTCGGGATCTTTCGCGCGATAGGCGGACATGTCCACGCTCTTGGTTTGCGGTGCGAACCGCTCAGGCGGCCAGCACTTCGTCGACCGCCGCTTGCACATGCTCGACAGCGGCAGCGTGCTCGCGGATCAGCCGATAAACCGTCTCGCCCGGCACGGTCTCCGACTCGAGCAGTTGATCGGCGATCGCGCGCAACACCGACTCGTTCGCCCGCAGCAGCGCGAAGCATTCATCGCTCAGGTCGTGCAGCAAGGCGTTCGCGTGTCCGATGGAATTCTTCAGTTGCAAGCCCGCATACTGCTGCGGAAGTGCTGCGAGGCTGAACAGGTTGCCATCCTCGTTGAAGCCGAATTTCGACACCATGTCGAGACTGATGCGCGACGCTTCCTGAAGATCCGATGCCGCGCCGCTCGACGCTTCGTCGAACATTAGCAGTTCAGCATTGCGTCCGCCGAGCAGCACCTGAATCTCGTTGCGCAGTTCGGTCTCACGATACAGATGCTTGTCCTGCATCTTCGTGATGAGAGCGACGCCCAAAGCGCCGCCGCGCGGCAGGATCGTCACTTCTTCGAGCATGCCCGTGCCGAGCAGCGCCGCAACGAGTCCGTGACCCGCTTCATGCACCGCGATGCGCGTGCGTTCGTCGTCGGACAGCGCGCGCTCCGCGCCGTTGACATCGCCGATGCGCGCGATCTTGATCGCTTCGAGGAAATGCTTCGCGGCCACTTCGCGTTCGCCGGCCTTGCGCGCGACGAGTCCGGCCTGATTGACGATCATCGACAGCGTGGCCGGCGACAGGCCCGTCGTCAGACGCGCGAGTTGTTCGAAGTCGATGTCGTCGTTCTTCTTCTTCAAATTGGCCGCATAGAAACGCAGGATCTCGGCGCGATCGTCGAGGCTCGGCAGCCGCACCTGCACCGTGCGATCGAAACGGCCGGGGCGCCGCAGCGCTTCGTCGAGATTGTCCGGATGATTCGTTGCAGCGACGATGATCACGCCTTCGTTCGATGCGAAACCGTCCATCTCCGCGAGCAGTTGATTGATGATGCGGTTGCTCTCCGCTTCGACCGGGCCGCCGCCGGTATCGGTGCGCTTGCCGAGGCCGTCGGCTTCATCGATGAAGATCACGGTCGGCGCGTTCTTGCGCGCGAGTTCGAACAGATGCTTCACCTTTTGAATGCCCACGCCGTAATACTTCGCGCTGAAGTAACTGCCCGTGATCGCGATGAAGTTCGCGCCGCATTCGCCCGCGAGCGCCTGCGCAAGCCGCGTCTTGCCGACGCCGGGGCCGCCCGTCATCAGAATGCCGCACGGCGCACGCACGCCCATGCCGGTAAATTGTTCAGGCTCGGTCAGCCACGCGCGGACATCGGTGAGCGCGGCCTTCGCTTCGCCCGCCCCGATGACGTCGTCGAAACGCAGCGTCGGCGAGTCGCCGAGCAACTGCGCGCCGCCGCGCATCTCGCGGCGCATGAACCATAGGAGGCCGCCGAGCATCAGCAGCGGCAACATGAGGCTCAGGATGTCGCGCGAGCGATCAAACATCTCGCTCCAGCGCGCCACGCCCGTTCGCACGTCGGCGTCGGGCAGCCAGACGAGCTGATAGGGCGAACTCGCGCCCGGCTTCATGTCTCCGAGCAGGAGTGCATTGGAGAACGCGCCGTTATGGTCGGCCACGTAGTATTTCTCGCCCTTGAGCGTGGAGACGAGGATCGCATCCGGACTGACGCCGATCGTGGCGACGTTCCTGTCGCGGATATCGGTCAGCATTTCCGATGCATCCTTTTCCCGATGCGTCCAGGCCGACGCGTCATGGCGCATCTGGCTCGCGAGGCCCGCGAGTGCCGCGGACTGCGACTGCGCGGTCCGTGACTCGTGGCGCCAATGCAGAAAGCTCACGCCCGCTACGAGCGCGGCCGCGATCAAACCATACGCGATATATCGGCCAACGCGTGACCGCAGCGAATTCCTTGCCGGTTTCATCAATCTTTCCCAATGGGGCCGAATGAGCGGCACCCTTCAATCTATCGTCAGAGGAAATGGCCTCGGGACGTGTCTCTTCATTTCTCGGTGGTGGGATGCCCGCCGCGTATGTCTTGTGCACAAGATGGCGAGGCGATCGACCTTGATCCGCAGATCGTCAACCATGCGAGCATGGCCCTTTTATCGGGAAGTGCTCCGCTGGAATGGTGCCCAAATCGCATGACCATTCGATAACGCGGAACAGCGCGAGCGAGCGTCGAAACACGTCGTTTCAACTTCTAGTCCCTTTTTTTAATTAACGGCAGGTGACGAGTGTTCTTGACGACCGTGTAAAAAGCGGATGATCCGCGCTCGCGGCGTGATGCAGGTTTGATGGCGTATGCAGGACGGAGCCAAGGATATCACGGGAAAAAACTCTGCTCCATCCGGTAAGGAATACTGCTTGCTTGGAGTGGTCCACTGTCCGCGACCATGGGGCGCGCGGCGGATACTGAACCGGAGGGACATAACATCATGTTGTATTACGCATTGGTCTTTTTCATCGTGGCGATCATCGCCGCCGCCCTCGGGTTCGGCGGCATCGCGGCGGGCGCAGCGAGCATCGCGAAGATCCTTTTCTTCATATTCCTTGTCATATTCCTCGTGACGCTGGTGATGGGGCTCATGCGACGTTGACGGCCTCCTGACGAAGGCGTCGTGTTGCGGCTGGCCGGCACGACGCCTTCTCTTCCCGAATCAACTCGCGATACCGTCGCTCGCTTCATCGATCAACCTGAGCGACACGTTCGCATCGTCCATCTCGCCGATTGCAAGCAATGCAAAGCGCGCGAGAAACAGCGACGTCTTCGCTTCGCCGAGTTGCGTCATCGTCTTGCACAGACGCGTGTAGACAGCGTCGAGTTGTGCATCGTTCATGATGTTCTCCATCGTTCAATCGGTTGATGCGCACAGCGCGCGTGCAATCGCCGCGTCGATATCGCCGGGTTGCGCATCGCGCCAGCGGCCGAGCACATGGCCATCGGGCCTGAGCACATACACCGTGCCGGGCCGGGCGTCGTATCGCTCGAAGATGCGTCCCGTGTGATCCCATGCATGCACGCCCTGCGTGCGCGGATCCAAATGCGCGCTCAACGGCACCGCCTTGAACGGCAATCCGCGCGAGCGCAACGCGTGCGCCAACGTCGCGAACGCGGCGGGCAGCATGCCATCGTCGGTAAAGCACAGCGCGGTGAAGCTGGGGCCGGCGAGATCGGTCAGATGCGCTTCGCGTCCGTGCCCGGCCTCGACGATCGTCACCGGATACTCGGCCAGCACCGCGCCGGGAACAGGACCCGATGCGAATGCATCGCGATCGACGACGTTCAAGGGCGAGGCCGCGTACGTGATCGCGGACGTCTGGCGCGGATTGATCAGCGAACGCACTTCGGGATGTTGCGCCGCGAGACTCAATACGGCCGTGCGCATGAGATCGAAGGCGAACGAAGGCGGTGCCATGAACTCAGTGCTCTTCGTGCCGTAGCTCAGATTCTCGTGCGTGGCGGCGACGCGTTCGTCGGAATAGCTGTCGAGCAGCGTATCGGAGGCAAGTCCCTTCACGACGAACGCGAGTTTCCACGCGATGTTGTCGGCATCGTCGATACCGGAGTTCGCGCCACGCACGCCGAAGATCGGCACGAGATGCGCGGCATCGCCCGCGAACATCACGCGCCGGTGGCGATAGCGTTCGAGCGTCAACGCATTGGCCTTGTAGATCGTGATCCAGATCGGCGACCAGGCGCCCGTTTCGCCCATCATGTCGAGCAGGCTTTGCACGCGCGGCATGACGTTATCGGGCTTCACGGCTTCGTCGGCATCCTCGCCGTCGCGTAATTGATAGTCGATGCGCCATACGTTGTCGGGCTGTTTGTGCACGAGCACGGTCGAGCCCGGATTCGACGATGGATCGAAGTACGCGAGCCGCTCTGTCGGCCGCTCGCTCTCCAGTTCGATATCGACGATCACATAACGCCCTTCGTAGCTCGTTCCTTCGAGCTGAAGACCGAGCGCTTCGCGTATCGTGCTGCGGCCGCCGTCGCTCGCGACGACCCAGCCGGTTTCGAGCGCGTAATCGCCTTCGGGTGTCGTGAGTTGCAGCGTCGCGCCATCGTCGCGCGCGTCGATCGATTTCACGCGCGTTTGCCAGCGAATATCGATGAGGTCGGCGCGCTTCTCGGCGGCATCGAGCAGAAACTGTTCGATGTGATACTGCGCGAGATTGACCATTGGCGGCAGCTTCTGGTTTTCGTCCTGCGGCATCGTGAAATGCAGCACTTCCGTGTCGCGATAGAAGCTTCGGCCGCCCGTCCACGGCAGGCCCGTTTTCAGAAAGCCGCCGAGCGCGCCCAGGCGTTCGATGATTTCCAGGCTGCGCCGCGAGATGCAGATCGCGCGGCTGCCGTGACAGACCGAATCGTCTGCTTCGATCAGCACCGAGCGCACGCCATGATTCGCGAGCCCAAGCGCGACCGCGAGTCCGACCGGACCGCCGCCGACGATCGTCACGTCATGACGCTTCACTTCGACGCCTTGTTCCAGCGCCGGAACGCGCGCCGCATACTTTTTCGCCGTGAACGGATACGGCTTGAATGGCTTGTTCATCGAGTGCTCCTTGCGTGTTCCTCAAACGGCTTGCGCTGCGTTTTGCCTGATCGGCAACATCATGACGATGACCGCGCCGATTGCGAGCAAAACCGCCGAATAGATCAACCCCGACGTGAAGCTGTGCGTCGCGTCCTTCAGCCAGCCGACAATCAGCGGATTGAGCGCCGAGCTGATGTTGCCCGTCGCATTGATGACCGCGATGCCGATAGCACGCGCCCTGAAGCTCAGTGCGTGATCGGGCGTGGTCCAGAAGATCGACATCGCCGTGTATGAGCCCGCCGACGCGAGGCATACGCCAAGCATGCGCAGCGCGGGGTTCGTCGAGCATGCGGTGCAGAGCCAGCCCGCGGCGGAGAAGAGCATCGGCAGCATCAGGTGCCATTTGCGCTCCTGCTTGCGATCCGAGCGGCGGCCCCAGACGATCATCGCGACGATCGTGCAGACCTGCGGAATCGCCGCGAGGAGGCCGATCGTGCGATTGCTCGCATCGGCGCTGAAGCTCTTGACGATGAGCGGCGTCCATACGGCGACCATCGCGAGCGTGTTCACGAGGCAGAAGTACGCGATCGCGAATTTCACCACGGTCGGCGAAAGCAGTTCCGCCACGATGCTCGTGCCGCGTGCATGCCGCGCCGGTGCGCTCGCGTCGCCGGAATGGTCAGATGCGAGCGTGTCGGCAAGCGCGCGCTTTTCGTCGGTATCGAGCCAGCGCGCGTTGCCGGGGTTGTCGTCGAGATAGCGATAGACGACGAGGCCGAGCACTGCCGACGGCAAGCCTTCCAGCAGAAAGAGCCACTGCCAGCCCTTCAGGCCGAGCGTGCCGTCGAGCCCGAGAATGAAGCCTGAAAGCGCCGAGCCGACGGCCGCGGTCACGGGCATCGCGATCATGAAAAGCGCATTGGCGCGCGCACGGTATGCGCCGGGAAACCAGTACGTGAGATAGAGCAGGATGCCGGGCAGGAAACCCGCCTCCGTCACGCCGACCAGCACGCGCAATACATAGAGCGACGCGGGGCTCGTCGCGAACATCGTGGCCGTCGACG
This sequence comes from Caballeronia sp. INML2, assembly GCF_023631365.1. Taxonomy (NCBI): domain Bacteria; kingdom Pseudomonadati; phylum Pseudomonadota; class Betaproteobacteria; order Burkholderiales; family Burkholderiaceae; genus Caballeronia; species Caballeronia sp. INML2. The sequence continues at coordinate 25,499 of NZ_JALQDH010000085.1, forward strand.
CGAGGCCACACGCGACCATGATCGTGCCGATCCAGCGGCGCGCGCCGATACGCGCGAGCACGATGTTGCTCGGAATGCCGCACGCGATGTACGCGACATAAAAGAGCGTCGTCGCAAGGCCGAATTGCGTGCTGGTGAGGCCGAGGTCCTTCATCATCGTCAGGCCGGCGAAGCCGATGTTGATGCGGTCCAGAAACGAAAAGAAGAACAGCACGAAAAGGAACCACAGCAGATGCCGCGAAACTTTCGCGATGACGGGCGGCTCCTGCGTGTGCGGGTTCGATGTGCGTTGCGTCGCGTTCAATGCGCCGCTTGCGCTCGTGGTTTCCATGCTGTCGTCTCCGGTCGTGTCGCTCTGTCGGACATCTGATGCGTCGGAGTATGAAGCGCGCAATCGTGCCGCTTGTCCTCAATTTGGGTACAGCGCGAGGCCGTCAGCGGCCCGGGGAAAACACTTACGCAGGGGAATCGTCAGACCTTGCCCGGCCCGATGCACAGCGCGAACAGTTGCCGCTGGCTCGAAATGCCGAGCCTGCGGTATGCACGCTTCTGATATGTGACGACGCTCGTCGCCTTGATGCCCATCGCATCGCCGATTTCCTGCGCGGTGCGGCCTTCGAGCACGCCGGTCAGCACGTCGAGTTCGCGCTTCGACAGCTCCGGGCACAGGCCGCGCACGCGCGCGAGCATCAGATGCGAGATCGGCATGTCGCGCTGCCCGCAGATCGCGTAATGATGTTTCGCCGCGTGCGCGATGAGCGGCGCCATCGCTTCGATCAACGCGATCTCGCGCGGATGGTAGTTGCCGAAGCGCGTGTCGCGATACAGGTTCACGGAGAGCCACAGATCCGCGCTCGGCTGCACGAGCAGCGACACGCGGTCCGACACGTTCGGCTGGTGATAGCACGCCGCGCGATACGCCTCGTGCGCGATGTCCTCGCTCGTCTGCCGATGGAGCACGAGCATGGAGCCGGGCTTGTCGTTGCGCGCCGAGGAAACGATCTTCTGATTGCCGTCGAGCGCGTAGAAATGGCGCGCGTAGGTGTCGGCGACATCGCGCAGGAAACGCCCGCCGCGATGATCCGCCACCGACACCGTGCGCGGCCGGTTGCCGAATTCATACGCGAAGATCGTGCACTGCGAAATCGAGGCGACGTCGCCGAGCAGCTTCAGCACTTCGGCGGCGAGCGCGTTGGAATCCTCGCTGCCGATCGACGACACGAGCCCGGTGGCGCGGCTGAGATCGAGCTGCCCGTTCGATGAGACGCGGTCGAGTCGCCAGGAGCGCATGATGGGCTGAACGAGATACGTGGGGTCCCGCTATTCTAAGCCCGCGCTCCCGCCCGCTAGCGCGCGATAGCCGAGCGCAGCGCCGCATTGCGGCGCACGATCCAGTTGAAGAGCGGCGTGGCCATCAGCGTGCTGAGCACGGCCATCAGCACGAGGATCGAAAACAGTCCGGGCAGGATCACGCCCGCCGCGAGTCCGATGTTGATGATGATCAGTTCCATCAAACCGCGCGCATTCATCAGCGCGCCGATCGCCATTGCGTCGCCGGAAGGCTCGCCATTGGCGCGCGCGGCCGCCCAGCATGCGATGCCCTTGCCGCCGAACGACGCGAGCAGGATGACGACGGCCGCAAGCATGATAGCCGGGTCCATCAGCATGTCGAGCCGCGTGTTGAGGCCCGAGTAGGTGAAGAACATCGGCAACAGAAACACGACGACGAAGGGCTGCAGCATGTCGCGCAGCTTTTCCGTCAGCGGGCCGCGCGGCAGCGCCACGCCGAGCAGGAAGCCGCCGAACACGGCATGGATGCCGATTGCGTCCATCGCGAATGCGCAGAGCGAGAACAGCACCATGACGGTGGCGAGCACGCTCGTGGGCAGCGGTGTGTGCGGATTCAATCCGGCCGCGAGCCGGCGCAGCAGCTTCCCGCCGGCGAAGATCATGAAGAGCGCGAAGGCCGCGCCGCCGCCGATCGCCGCGTAGGCGCCCATCCACGAGCCGCCGAAGCTCGCGAGCACGATCGCGAGGATGCACCACGCGGCGGCGTCGTCGAATGCGCCCGCGGTCAGCGCGAGCGTGCCGAGCGATGTGCCGGCAAGCCCCCGTTCGTGGATGATGCGCGCGAGCATCGGAAACGCGGTGATCGCGATCGCCGCGCCGAGGAAGAGCGACGCCTCGTAGAGCCGCACCTTCTCCGCGAAGAGACCGGGGATCGTGTGCAGCCACGGCGTGAGCGCAAACGCGAGCGCGAACGGCGCCACGATGCCGGCAAGCGACACGCTCATCGCGCTTCTTGCGCGGGCGCGGAAATGGTCCGCGCGAAACTCCGTGCCGACGAGGAACATGTAGAGCCCGACGCCGAGCTGCGCTGCGACGTAGAGCATGCCCATCGTCGGCTTGGGAAAGAGCGCCTGCTGCCAGTGCGGGAGAAGCATTCCGAAGAGCGACGGCCCGAGCAGCACGCCCGCGATCATTTCACCGACCACTTGCGGCTGGCCGACGCGCTGCGCAAGCCTGCCGACAAGCTGGCTCGCGAGCACGATCACCGCGGCCTGCGCGAAAAAGTAGACGGACAATTGGGAAGACGGCATTTTTGAGCTGCGAAAGAACGAACGACGGGAGTCTGACGGCGAGCGCGGCGGTCTGTCAACGTGACGGGGGCTTGCCACGTCAGTTTTGTACCGGTATTGTCGAAAAGTTCGACAACGCGCCACGGAAGAGCTCGTCCCCCGCGACGACGCCGACGGAGCAACCGCCCCGGAAACTCTCAGGCAAAAGGACCGTGCGCGCCGGAACATCTGGAGAGCGGCGCCTGAACGCGCCCACCGAAGGGGAGCCCCGGCTGCCGACGCGAATGTCGGGCGGCCCGCGGGCGAAACTCTCAGGTACATGGACAGATGGGGCATCGGTGCCGGCTGCGGCATGTGGCCAAGGCCGGCGATGCTCAATCAATCTGGATCATGTCATGTCACGAATCGCCATCATCGGCGCCGGGATCACCGGCGTCACGACCGCTTACGCCCTTGCGCAGCGCGGCTTTCGCGTCACCGTTCTCGAGCGTCATCGCTATGCGGCGATGGAAACGTCCTTCGCCAATGGCGGTCAGCTCTCGGCGAGCAACGCCGAAGTGTGGAATAGCCGTTCCACCGTGCTGAAAGGGCTCAAGTGGATGTTCACGCGCGACGCGCCCCTCCTGATGAATCCGCGGCCGGGCTGGCACAAGTACAGCTGGATCGGCGAGTTCCTGCGTCAGATTCCGAACTATCGTGCGAATACCGCCGAGACGGTGCGCCTTGCGATTGCGGCGCGCGAGCATCTGTTTCGCATCGCGCGGGACGAGAACATCGATTTCGATTTCGAACGGCGCGGCATTCTGCATTTCTACGCGACCCGCAAGGAGTTCGACGCCGCATCGAGGGTCAATGAAATCCTGCGCGACGCGGGCCTCGACTGTCACCCGGTCGCGCCGGAAGAGATCGCATCGATCGAACCGGCCTTGCGCGGCTCGTTTCATGGCGGCTTCTTCACGCCGTCGGATTCCACTGGCGACATCCACAAGTTCACGCGCGGACTCGCCGATGCATGCGCGCGGCACGGCGTCGAGTTCCGCTACGACACGTCGGTGACATCCATCGACGAACAGGCGGGGCGGCTCACGCTGACCGTCGAGCATGCGGGCGAGGCGCAGGCGCTCCAGTTCGATGGCATCGTGATCTGCGCGGGCGTGGGCAGCCGGGCGTTTGCATCGATGGCGGGCGATCATCTCAACGTCTATCCGGTCAAGGGCTATTCGATCACCGTCTGGCTCGACGATGCGAAGAGCCGCGATCGCGCGCCGTGGGTCAGCCTGCTCGACGACCGCGCGAAAATCGTCACGAGCCGGCTCGGCGCGGACCGTTTCCGCGTCGCGGGCACGGCGGAGCTGAACGGCTTCAATCGCGATATCCGCGCGGACCGCATCGCGCCGCTCGTCGAATGGACGCGGCGCCATTTCCCCGATGTGTCGACCGCGCGCGTGATTTCGTGGAGCGGCCTGCGCCCGATGCTGCCCGGCATGTTGCCGAATGTCGGGCAGGGCAGGCGTCCGGGCGTGTTCTATAACACCGGGCACGGGCATCTCGGCTGGACCTTGTCGGCCGCGACGGCGGAGATCGTTGCGGAGGCGGTGTTGCAGCGTTTGCCTTCGAAGCGCGTGCACGTTGGCGCGTCGTCGCGGGTGAGGATGGATACGCCGGCGTGATATCGTCGGCGCACTGTTCACTGTCCGAAGGAGCGCGAAATGGCCGAACTCGTCAATTGCCTTTGGTTCGACGGTAATGCCCGTGAAGCGGCGGAGTTCTACGCCGCCACCTTTCCCGATAGCCGCGTCGGCGCGGGCCATGCGTCCGCGAAGCCGGGCGTGGGGCAGGGGCCGGAGTTGACCGTCGAGTTCACCGTGCTCGGCCAGCGCTTCCTCGGACTGAACGGCGGCCCAAACTTCAAGCCGAACGAAGCGGTGAGCTTCATGGTGCATACCGGCAGCGCGGAAGAGACCGATCGCTACTGGAACGCGATCGTCGGCAATGGGGGCGAGGAAAGTCGGTGCGGCTGGTGCAAGGATCGCTGGGGTTTTTCATGGCAGATCACGCCGAAGCGGATGCTCGAGATTTTCAGCGGCCCCGATCGCGAAGCCGCGCGACGCGCGATGGACGCGATGATGACGATGAAGAAGATCGACATCGCCGTGATCGAGCGCGCGGCGGCGGGCGCGCATCGTTGACGCTACGTCCAGGGCGTGCTTGGAGCTTTTGTTAATCGGGCTTTCGCCGGGATCCGGCAAGACCTACAGCGAACGCTCGATAGCCTTGCCGAGCAAATCAATCCCGAGATCGATCTCTTCCTCGCTCACGGTAAGCGGCGGCGCAATACGAAACACCCCGCCCATGCCAGGCAACTGCACGATGTTCATGCTCAACCCGAGCTTCATGCACTCGCGCGTGATCTTCGCGCCGAGTCCATCGGCGGGCTCCTTCGTGCGGCGATCCCTGACGATCTCCACACCCAGCAGCAGACCGCGTCCGCGCACATCGCCGATGCAGTCGAAGCGCTCCATCAGATCGAGCAGCCCGCGTCTGAGCCGCGCGCTCATCACGTTCGCGCGCGCGACGAGCCCATCGCGCTCGACCACGTCCAGCACGCGCAAGCCGACGGCAGCCGGCAGCGGATCGGACACGTGCGTCGTGTAAAACAGATAGCCGAGTTCGTGCGCTCTTTCTTCGATCGCCGCCGAAGTGATGGTGGCCGCGAGCGGCAAACCCGCGCCCAGCGTTTTCGATAGCGTGAGGATGTCGGGCGTGACGCCGTCGCGCTGGCACGCGAACATCGTGCCCGTGCGGCCGATGCCGGTTTGCGCTTCATCGAGAATCAGCAGCATGCCGCGCGCCTCGCACTTGCGCTTCAGCGCCGCCATGTAGCCTTCCGGCAATTCGATGATGCCGCCCGAGCTCAGGATCGGCTCCGCAATGAACGCCGCGAGATTGCCGCTCGACTGACGATCGACGAGATCGAACGCGTAGTCGAGTTCCGCGAGCCAGTCGTAGTGACCGTTGCGCTCGAAGCGCGGGCGATACGGAAACGGCGCGGGAATCGCAAACGAGCCGACCGCCGCCGGACCGACGCCCTTGCGCCCGGCGCTGTACGTGGCCGACGCGGCATGCCCCGTCATGCCGTGCCACGACTGCGCGAAGCCGACGATTTCGTACCGCCCCGTGACGAGCTTCGCCATGCGGATCGCCGCCTCGTTAGACTCCGCGCCCGTGCTGAGCAGAAGCGCGCGATCGAGCCCGGCGGGCGTGATATCGGCGAGACGCGTCGCGAGATCGACCACGGGACGCGACAGCATCCCGCTGAAGAGATGGTCCAGCTTGCCCGCATATTCGCTGATCACCGACACGATTTCAGGGTGACTGTGCCCCAGCACGGCACTCATCTGTCCCGACGTGAAATCGAGGATCGCGCGGCCGTCGGCGTCGTAGACGAAGCTGCCCTGGGCGCGCTCGATGATCATCGGCTCGAATGTGCCGCCGTAGCGGATGAGGTGCTGTCTGGCGTTCTGCCAAAAAATTGCGTCGTCGTTCCGGGACACCTTGCTTCTCCTCTCGAAAGGTGAAGGGAATTTGCAGTGTAGTCGGCGCTCTGGTTTTATAGAATCGAATAGTTCTAATGCAAGATAGAAGAGGCGCTAATACCTTGAGTCTTTCGCTCGAGATCGAATTGCTGCGATCGTTTGCCGTCATCGCGGAAGTGCGGGCGCTGAGCCGCGCGGCGGAGCGGATCGGCCGGACGCAGTCCGCGCTCAGTCAGCAGATGAAGCGGCTGGAAGAGATCGTCGATCAGCCGCTCTTTCAGCGCACTGGCCGAGGCGTCGTGCTGACGAATCCCGGCGAGCGTCTGCTCGTTCACGCGCAGCGCATCCTGCGGCTGCACGACGAGGCGATGGCCGATTTATGCGGCAAGGGGCTGTCGGGCAGCATCCGTTTCGGCTGTCCAGACGACTACGCGGCCGTTTTTCTGCCGGCCTTGTTGCGGCAGTTTTCGAGCCAGCATCCCCATGCGCTGGTGGAAGTCGTGTGCGGCCCGACGCCCCGGCTCGCCGAGCAGTTGAAGAAGCGGGCGCTCGATCTCGCGATGCTCTCGCTGCCCGAAGACAGCCCCGGCGACGACGTGATCCGGCGCGAGCAGCTTGTCTGGATCGGCTGTCCGGGGATGGATTCGGCGCACTACGACCCGTTGCCGCTCGCGCTCTCCGATCCGGATACGCTCGATCACATTGCCGCGTGTGAGGCGTTGCAGCGCACGGGCAAGGCGTATCGCATCGCGTACGCGAGCAGCAGCCTCGCGGGTCTCACCGCGCTCGTGCGCTCCGGGCAGGCCTTCGCGGTCATCACGCAGACGGCGGTGCCCGCGGACCTCTGCGTGCTGAATGCCGACCCCGGCCTGCCTGCCTTGCCGGGCGTGGGCATATCGCTGAAATTCGCGCGGGACCGGCCTTCGCTGCTGACGGCGGCATTTGCGGACCACATCCGGCTCACGCTGCCGTTGCTTTGATGAGATTGATTCGATTCGGCGAAGTAGGCCGAGAATCGCCCGCTTTCCGGCGCTTGGCGATTTGCTGACGCGCGCTACGATGCTTTCCATCCCCTCCAGCTCTTTTCCCTCCAGGGAGTGAGCGACTTCGCGTCGTGCGGATTCCGTCCGCACGACGTTTTTCTTTTGCAGCGGAAGATTGCGCGCGCGGGCTACACTAGCCGCTCACTTTCCGCGCCCTGAACGCCATGCCATCTCGCGACCACGACAGCGCCGACGACTCGCAAGACCCGGCGCTGCTGCGGCGCCTCTTGCGCGCCAAGGACCGCATGGATGCGTCGTCGCATGAAGACTGGCCGGTCAGGCGCCTCGCCGAAGTCAGCGGCGTTTCCGAAGCCCATTTCGCGCGCTCGTTCAAGCGGGCGTTCGGGATTCCGCCGCATCGCTATCTGCTGACGCGGCGCATCGAGCAGGCCGTCACGCTGTTGCGCGACACCGATCTTTCCGTCACGGACATCGCCTTCGTCACCGGCTGGGAGAGCCTCGGCACCTTCGGCCGCATCTTTCGCGATATCACCGGTCACAGTCCGGGCGCGATGCGCATCGAATCCCGCGCAGACGTTCCCGCGCTCGAGCGCGTGCCCGCCTGCGTGCTGAAGGCGGCGCAGCGCCCCGATCTCACGATCGCAGTTTTGGAGAAGCGGCGGCGCGGGGCGAACGGTACAGTGCGGCCATCTTCAACGAAGGAGGTCGCATGAACCAGGGCATCAGCGTGGTGGGCATCTATGTCGACGATCAGGACGAAGCGCTCGCGTTCTACGTCGACAAGCTCGGATTCCGCGTTCACACCGACGTGCGCAACGGCACGTACCGATGGCTCACCGTGCAGCATCCGGATCAACCGTCGTTTCAGCTCGGCCTGTTCGCGCCCGGCCCGCCCATTCACGACGACGCCACCGCGCTCACTTTGCGCGCGATGGTCGCGAAGGGCGCGATGCCGCCGCTCGTGCTGTCCGTCGCGGATTGCAGCGCCACCTATGAGCGGTTGAAGGCGAGCGGCGTGGAGTTCACGCAGGAGCCGGTCGATCGCTTCGGCAGCGTCGATGCCGGATTCCGCGATCCCGCCGGCAACGGCTGGAAGATGATCCAGGCGCCGCGCTGATCGGGACATGTTCTGTCCGTGCTTGCGAAGAAGATGAAGTCTGTTCATACAACGTTTAGAACATGACCGACTTGCACCTTCAACCGCAACGAACCGGCACGGCTTGCTCGTACGATCCGCCTCGCGACACGCCGGCGCTCGTGCTGGCCTGGATCAGGCGTGCCCGCGAATCGCAAATTCGTCACTACACGATGGCCGACAGGCTGACAGGCTGCGGCAGACGGCTCGGCCTCGGCGTCATCGGCATCACGGCGGCGACGGGCACGTCGGCGTTCCTGTCGCTCGTCGCGACGGCGATGTCGCCGGATGTGCGCGTCGTCATCGGCATGACGAGTCTCAGCGCGGCCGTGCTCGCCTCATTGCAGACGTTCCTGCGCTACAGCGAGCGGGCCGAACTCCATCGGCGTGCGGGTGCGCAGTACGGCGCGGTGCGGCGGCGTCTCGAGGCGATCCATGCAGCGGACCCTTGTATGCACGATGTCCGCGTGATCGATGCAGTGCGCGACGAACTCGACCATATCGCGCAGACCGCGCCGCATTTGCCGCGCACGCTGGCGAGTGGCGGGGCGATGGAGGCGAAGGGGTAAGCTCGGTCCGGCGCGGTATCTCGATTAGAGCTTGAATGGTCAGTACATTGAAATTTTTGCGCCGGCGCTACCGTTTGTCTTCCTCAACGCACCGTCGCGCGAAACGCAGAACGCGCGAAATCACTCGGCTTCTCGCGCTCGTCGCCCATTTGAATCCATAGCCGGACGCATCTTTCAAAGAGACTTATTCACCTGAAGATTGAACGCATCCAATGCGTTTGTTTGTTCTTCCGAAACGTTGCCCGGTATGCTACGGTGATTCGTATGTATTACTTGCGACCGGGCGATCGCTGATTGTCGATCGGCCTTCCGAACTGATTCGGATGGAGTGTGACAATGGACCAGCGGGCAGGCTGCTCGTCGCTATATCTCGTCATCTGCCCCCGATGTGAAAGCCTTTCATCCGTAGAAGAAAGCGTATGCCCGTTCTGCGGCGCGGACAGGCACGGGGCGGTACTGACGAAGGGCGCGGAGACGTCGCTGCGGGCTGTCGAAGCGGCGCGCGGCGTGACGCGCCATTTTCAGGCGCAAGACGAAGTGGCGCGCGTGCGATGGACCGTGCGTCCGCGTCGGCGCGAACCGCGTTTGCCCGCGCCCGCGAGCGCGTCCGCCAGCGCGGCGGCCGTGATGGAACCGCATCGCGCATCGAATTCGATACTGGCTACGGTCGCAATGGGCGGCATCGTGATTGCGGCGTGTTTCCTGATACGCGCTTATTTCGACCAGCATTCTTCGATGCCACGCGCAGGGACTCTCCCAGTCGCGGTGGTCGGCAGCGTTGGGCAGGCAGCGCCGAAAGCCGACGTGCCGCCGCAGCGAATCGTCGAGGCGCCGTCTCGCGCTTCGACGAATCCTCCAGTCGAAACGGCTTCACCCTTGATTGCGGTTGCCGCATCCAGCGATGATCACACTCGCGAGGCCGTCGTGAGCGAACGACCGGTCGCGGCCAAACCTTCGGCGACCCGTGTGCAGCACTCGAGCAAAGCCGCGCCCAAGACTGTTTCCAAGCCCGTGTCCAAGGTCGCCTCCAAACCCGCCGCCGCGTGTGCGCATAAGACCGGTCGTGCGTGTACGGAGCAACCGGAACGCCGCGTCGCTAGCGCGGAGCCGAAGCATCGGCAGGCGAACAAATCGCCGAATCCTCCCCCGGTTGCACGAGCGAAAACAGGGACAAAGGAATTTCAAAAGGTCGCGGCCATTCCATCACCGGTGAAACCGGCCATGACCGCCGACGGAAGCTGGAAGCCGGGCAAAGCGAAGAATTGAGCGGAAGGCGAATCGCCGGATAAAAACTTCCGGCCAGGCGGGGGCGAGACTGGAAAGGAGAATGCGCTTCGCGCGAGACGCGAAGCGCGTGTGGGTTCTTTAATTGGCAGGCTGCCAGTGATCATCGACGGTCTTGTCCGTCACACGCACGGTCGCGACCAGCGGCGAATACCCGCGCAGCTTGATTTCATCGACGGCAAGCCGCTCCGAGCGATAAACCTGCGGCGTGATCTTCGTGCCGTCGTGGAATTCGAGCGTGTAGCCATCGATTGGTCCCCACTGGCCCTTCGGCATCGGTTCGATATAGACATTCTGCATTGCGTTACTCCCGCGTGATTGGAAAGCACTGGGCGGTTCGCATCGGCGAACGTCACCTCTTGTATAAGAGGTTATCGAAGAAACGACGGCGGCCGGTTGCCTTGCGGGGTGACGGCAGCAATATAAAAATGCAGGAGAATCAATGCGTTAAGCGCGGACTCTCATGATGAGAAAGCCCATCCTCCGATGTGCAACCCGCGCCGTGCTGCCATGCAGCGTGGATTTTCGGGCAACGGACCTCAATTCCGCATCGTGAAAATTTCACGGCGATAGTTGGTCGAATGCGCGGCCGAGTCCGCCAGCACGGGCGCGAAACGAAACCCGTTGCGCCCCTTCGTTTGGCCTCATACATCGCGCGATCCGCGTCGCCGAGAATCGCGTCGGCGGAAGTGTCGAAGCCGCCGGCGCACATCGCGATGCCCACGCTCGTCCCGAGTCGCGCCTCGGCGTAGCCGAGCTCGAAAGGCCGGCCGATCGCGCGGCAGATGTCCTGCGCGATGCGGCTGCACGCGCTCGTCGATGAAATGCCTCGCGCGAGCAGCACGAACTCGTCTCCGGCGAGGCGGCAGACGAGATCGCCCGCGCGCGTGGTCTTCTTCAGACGCGCGGCCACTTGTCTCAGGAGGGCGTCGCCGGCATCGTGTCCGTGCTGATCGTTGACGCTCTTGAAGCCGTCGAGGTCCATGAAGAAGAGCGCGAAGGGCACGTCGTCGTCGCGGGCCGCTTCGATGCAAAGGGCGAGTTGCTCTGCAAGGGCGCGGCGGTTGGGCAGGCCCGTCAGTGCGTCCAGCATCACTTCCGAGCGCATCTGGTTCTCGCGCCGCTTCGTCTCGGTGATGTCCTGCGACATGATGTAGAAGCCGCCGACATCATCGCGCTGAAATTCGGGGATATACGTCGCGTTCCAGATCCGCCCCGGCGCACCTTCGTAGACGATGTCCTCATGCGTCACGCGCTCGCCCGCGAGAGCGCGGCGGAAGAACGGCAGGCAGCGCCCGAACGCCGTCGCGCCGATCGTGTCGCGAATGCGCTTGCCGCGCAACGCGGCCGGCTCGATGCCGAACACCTCGCGATACACCTGATTGTTGAAGCGATAGCGCAGGTCGGCATCGACATGGGCGATCAGCACCGGCAGGTTGTCCGTGATCGTCTGCAACGCGACGCGGCTGCTGGTGAGTTCGCAAGTGCGTTCGAGCACGCGGCGTTCGAGCTCCTGCCGGTAATCGCGCAACATCTGTTCGCTGTGCTTGCGGCTCGTGATGTCGTGCATCACGCTCACGAAGTGCAGCGGCGCGCCGCGATCGTCGCGAATCAGCGCGACGGAAAGCTCGATCCACACGAGTTCGCCGTCGCGGCGTCGATAGCGCTTTTCGAGCGTATAGGTTTTTCTGGCGCCGTCGAGCAGTTCGGCGACGAGTTGCAGATCGACGGAAAGGTCCGCTTCCTCGGTGATCTGCTGGAAGGTCATCGTGACGAGTTCATCGGCGCTATAACCGGTGATGTCGCACAGCTTCGGATTGACTTCGACGAAGCGGCCGTTCAGATCGACGATCGCCTTGCCCGTCGGCGTCTGCTGGAAGATCGTGTGAAAGCGCGACTCGGACAGGCGCAGTTTCCGACGGTCGGCTTCCTGAAGCTCGCGCGTCTCGCGTGCGGCTTCGCGCTGGACGATCTCGCGCTCGACCGTGGCCGCGAGATCGCACAATGCGGCTTGCAGGGATGCGCTCAGCGTTCTCGGCTTCGTGTCGATGGCGCACAGCGTGCCGAGCACGAGCCCGTGCGACGAGCGCAGCGGCACGCCCGCATAGAAGCGGATATGAGGCGCGCCCGTGACGAGCGGATTGCCCGCGAAGCGTACGTCGTGTTGCGTATCCTCGACGAGCAGCAGGCGCCCCGAATGCAGCGCGTGCGCGCAGAAGGACACGTCGCGCGCGGTTTCGCAGACATCCAGCCCGACGCGCGATTTGAACCACTGACGATGTTCATCGACGAGCGACACCAGCGCGATGGGCACCTGCAACAGTTCAGCGACGACGCGCGTCACCCGGTCGAAGACTTCTTCGCGCGCAGTGTCGAGCAGGTCGAGGCTTCGCAGCACCTGGAGCCGCTTCGCTTCATCGGCGGGCAAAGGCGCCGCATGCCATTCGTGTACGGGTTGCAAGGTCGTTCTCGATTCTTCTCGGTCACACAGACGGCAACATCGCGCTACGCGCGTCACTGACACTGTGCGCCGCGGTTTGCCATCGCGCCCAATGCCACGATGAGCAATTTATCGAACCCTGCGCAATCCCGATTCGTCGATCAAAGGCAGCCTTGAGCCTCACTTCGCGGCATGCTTCATAGCCCGCTTCAAAGCCCGCCTTCAAAGTCCCAGACACACGGCCCCGCCCGCGACGACCACGCATGCGAGCCAGCGCTTCGCGCTCACCAGCTCGCGCAGGAACACGCGGCCGATGAGTGCTGCGAACACGACGCTCGTCTCGCGCAACGCGGATACCGCGCCCATCGCGCCGGACTGCATCGCCCAGATCACGATGCCGTAGGCGGCGATCGACACGAGTCCGCCCGCGAGCGACGAGCCCACGGCCATCGGCGCTTCCTTCACGGGCGTCCAGAGCGCCGGAAGGCCGCGCTTCGCGACGAAGATCACCGGCATCAGCCAGTAGAACATGAACATCCATGCGGTGTAGGTGAGCGCTTGGCCATCGGAGAGACGCACGCCGATACCGTCGATGACCGTATAGATCGCGATGGTCACGCCCGTCGTCAGCGCGGCGAGCCCGCCCGCGCGCGACACGCGTCCGCCCTGCAGCGCGAGCGCCATGATGCCGCCCGATATCAGCACGATGCCGAACGCATGCAGCAAGCCGATGCCTTCGTGCGCGAAGAGCGCCGCGCCGAGCGTAACGAGCATCGGCGATGACCCGCGCGCAATCGGATAAGCCTGCGCGAGATCGCCGCGACGATACGAGCGCACGAGGCTCACGTTATAGACGATATGCACGAGCCCCGAAGCGACGATGTACGGCCACGCGGCTTTCGCGGGCATCGGCAGATAGAGGACGACGAGCGCCGACACGACCCCGATCGCGATGCTCATCCATGTCATCGAGAGGAACCGGTCGCGGTTGCCATGGAGCATCGCGTTCCAGCTCGCGTGAAGCACGGCTGCGAGGAGAACCACTCCGCCGGTGTAAGTGAACATGCGTTTTTATGTTGATTATGTGACGGACGATTTACAGAATAACTATCTTGTCTGCGGGCGACAAAGCATATAAATTGCGTAGTCGTGTTAGAAAATCTCTTGTGAATGAGACCGTCATTGCCTTCGCTCAACGCGTTGCGCGCCTTCGAGGCTGCAGGGCGGCTCGGCAGCTTCAAGGAAGCCGCGGCCGAATTGCATGTGACGCACGGGGCGATCAGCCAGCAAGTGCGCCTGCTCGAAGCGTGGCTCGGCGCGTCACTGTTCGAGCGCCATAACCGGCGCGTCGTGCTGACGTCTGCGGCGCGGGCTTATCTCGCGGAGATCGGTCCGCTTTTCGATCAGCTTGCGCAGGCCACCGCGCGCTATGGCGTGTCGGCGAAGGTGTCGCGCACGCTGACCATGGATGCGCCCGCGACGTTTACCTTGCGCTGGCTCGTGCCGAGGCTCGAAAAATTCCGCGTGCGTCATCCCGACGTCGAAGTCAGGATCGAGACGTCGAACGAGCCGGTGGAGCGCCTGAAGGATGCCCATGACATCGTGATCCGTGGCGGCCCGGACACGTTCTATGGGTACACAATGCGGCCGTTTCTGGAAGAGTCGCGCTTGCCCGTGTGCAGTCCGGCGCTGCTGCGCCGCTTGCCGCTGCGAACGCCTGAAGACTTGCGGCGGCACACTCTGCTGCATACGTCGAGCTTGCCGCGCGTCTGGCCTGACTGGCTCGCGCAGGTGGGCCAGTCCGCGCTCACGCCCGCGGCGGTGCTGACTTTCGATCACTTCTATCTGACCTTGCAGGCGGCTGTCGATGGCATGGGCATCGCGATGGGTCCGACCGCTCTCGTCGCCGACGACCTCGCCGCGGGACGGCTCGTCGCGCCGTTTGCCGGTCCGCGTTTGCCGTCGCGCAGCTACTGCACCTATATCGCCGATGAAAAGGCCGAAGACGATCTGATCGTGCTGTTTCGCTCGTGGCTGGAGCACGAGGGCCAGGCGTTCGAAATCGAGCATGAAGGGTGAATACCTATGCGCACGTGCGCAAAGTGATCGGCTATATCAAACGGCACCCTCGCGCAACGTCCGCACGACGTCGAGCATTCGCACTGGCGTTATTCGCTGATGAACTGGGGCCACGGTCCGCTGAAATGAGCTTCAGCCGCTTTCTGCAAGACGGGTCCGTTTTCATCATCGAGGCTTGATGGTTTTTTGATGTATCGATGATGGTCCGCGTTTCGCATTAGTCAGTATGACTCCGCGAGGCAGGGGCTGGCCTGGCGCGCGGAATCAGACGCGGGTTAGCATCGCTGCCAGA
>NZ_JALQDH010000086.1:0-9094 GCF_023631365.1 Caballeronia sp. INML2
CCAACCCGCGAATATCAGCATGATCCACCGTCGAGACTTACTGCTACGTCGCCCTCAGGAAATTCGGCAAGATGCGCACATCAACAAACCCAAAACCGATCGCTATTGACAGGCGGAGTCATATCAGCCGTTATGCTTGAGGAAAACGGAGCGAGACATGAACGAGACGAACTGGTACACGGAAAGCGGGTGCTCGCTCGACGCGTTTTCGAGCCTGCTTGAGCGCGACACCGCGCAGAAGCTGATATTCGCATCGGATAGTCGATGCCGGATTCCGCTCTACGATTGCGGCGCGCTTGCCGAGGTGCTGCGCGATTCATCGAAGATCATGGCATTGCAGGCGGAATGGGCGACGGTGCTGCGCGATGGCGCGGGCGTGTTCGTACTGAAGCGCGCGTATGCGGACACCGGCCCCGTAGACGAAGCCACCGCGATTTTCGAATCCATCATCCGGCAGGAGCACGCGCGAGGCGCGAGCGCGGGCGATCATTTCGCAAAAGCCGGCGCGAACGATCGCATCTGGAACGCTCAGGAAAAGCTCTGTCTGCAAGCACCTCGCGTTTTTGCGCGCTACTTTGCGAATCCGTTCATCGAGTGTGCCGCGCGAGCGTGGCTCGGTCCCGGATTCCAGATGACGTCGCAGGTCAATGTCGTGCGTCCGGGCGGAGACGCGCAAGAGGCACATCGCGACTATCACCTCGGATTCCAGACGGCGGATGAAGTGCAACGCTATCCGGCACACGTCCACGCGATGTCGCCGTTTCTCACGCTGCAAGGCGCGGTCGCGCACAGCGACATGCCCGTCGAGAGCGGCCCGACGAAACTGCTGCCGTTCTCGCAACGTTATCGCGAGGGTTATCTCGCATGGCGCCGTGCGGACTTCCGCGCGCACTTCGAGGCTCACTACGTTCAACTGCCGCTCGAAAAGGGCGACGCGCTCTTTTTCAGCCCGGCGCTCTTCCATGCGGCGGGCGCGAACCGCACGCACGACGTGCAGCGCATGGCGAATCTTCTCCAGGTGTCGTCCGCGTATGGCCGCGCGATGGAAACGCTCGATCGCGCGCGCATGTGCGAAGCGATCTTTCCGGTGCTGCTCGACATCGAGTCGACGGGACGAATGAACGATGCGGAGCTCGATGCGGTCATCGCGTCGTGCGCGGAAGGTTATGCGTTCCCGACGAATCTGGATCGCGATCCACCCATCGGGGGTCTCGCGCCGAAGAGCCAGCAGGCGCTGCTTCGCCAGGCGCTCGATGAAGCCTGGTCCGCCGATGCCTTCGAAAAGGCACTGAAAGACAACGCGTGGCGCCGGAGCACGTAAGGCCGCTATTCCTGATACACCGCCGACAGCACGCTTTGTGCATCGGCGAGCGCGTTGTCGAGTTGCACGAGACTCGCATGACGCGCGCCGAGCGGATCGCGATTCGCGATGGCGGTGAGAATCGCCTTGTGCCGCGGCAATGAGAGCGCATGCGTATCGGGATGACGGCTCGTCAGTTTGATCGACTCCGACAGCGCCAGCGTCAGCATGTGTCCGATGTACATCAGCATGTCGTTGTGCGTCGCCGTCATGATGGCGCGATGAAACTCGAGATCGGGCGCGAGCAGTGCCTCGGGCGTGGGCGCGTGCGACATGCGCTCGAATGCGTCACGGATACGCGCGACATCGTCCTCCGTTGCGTTCGATGCGGCGAGCGCGGCGGCGGCAGGCTCGACAATCCTGCGCACCACGAGCAGCGATTGAAAGAACTCGCCTTCATGCACGGTGTTGATCGTCCAGAAGAGCACATCGGGATCGAGCGTATGCCATTCATCGCGCGCACGCACGACGCTGCCCAGACGCGGCTTCGACAGCACGAGCCCTTTCGCGACCAGCACGCGGGTCGCTTCGCGCAGCACGGGCCGGCTCACGCCATACGCTTCGCATAGCTTCGCCTCGGCGGGCAGGCGGTCGCCCGGCTTGAGCCTGCCGCTCACGATCTCGATGCCGAGTTCCTGCACGATGCGCGCGTGCATGCTCTTGCGGGGCTGTGGATGGCGATAGTCCATAGCTTCGTCAGCGCTTCGCCGCGCCGCGGTCGCCGAACGCCCGCTGCGACAGACAGAACACGAGCAGCAGCGCGCCGACCGCGATCTTGGTCCACCACGAACTGAGCGAGCCGTCGAATGAAATCAGCGTCTGAATGATGCCGAGCAACAGCACGCCGAAGAGCGTGCCGATCACATAGCCGACACCGCCCGTCAGCAACGTTCCGCCGATGACGACCGAAGCGATCGCATCGAGTTCGAGGCCCATCGCATGCAGGCCGTAGCCCGACAGCATGTAGAACGTGAACAGCACGCCGCCGAGCGCGGAACAGAAGCCCGACAGCGCATAGGCGCCGATGGTCGCCGCATTCACCGGCAAGCCCATCAGTAGCGCGGAATGCGGGTTGCCGCCGACCGCATAGATGGTGCGTCCGAACGGCGTGTAATGCGCGACGAACACGGCGGCGGCGAGCACGACGAGCGCGATCACCGCTCCGAGCGAGAGCGACGCGCCGCTCATCACCGGTATGCGAATTTGCGACACAGCGGCGTACCACGGGTCCGTGATGCTGATCGAGTCGATGCTGATGAGATAGCACAGCCCGCGCGCGAGAAACATTCCGGCGAGCGTGACGATGAACGGCTGCAGGCGAAAGCGCGCGATCAGCCAGCCCATCAGCGTGCCGAACGCGGTGCCCATCGCGAGCACGAGTGGAATCACCACGAGCGGATGCCAGCCCGCCTTCTCGACGAGCGCGGCGGAGACCATCGTCGTGAGCGCGATGACCGATCCCACCGACAGATCGATGCCGCCCGACAGAATCACGAATGTCTCGCCCACCGCGACGACGATCAGAAACGCGTTGTCGATCAGCAGATTCAGAAAGACTTGCGGCGAGAAGAAGCCGGTGTACATCACCGAGCCGAGCACGGACACGGCGATGAAGAGCGATACCGTCGCGGCAAGCGGAAGGTAGCGGCTGCGATATGTCTTGCGCGGCGGCGTATCTTCCTTGCGATGCTGCGTGAGCGTGGGCAGGCCCGAATTCATCGGCGCACCTCGCGGTCAGGAAGAGGGCGGCGCGCGAACTTCGCGACTGTCGCGCGAAATTCGCCCGATTGCAGCATCATCACCGCGAACACGACGATCGCTTTCACGACGAGATTCACCTCCGGCGGCACGCCGAGCGAATAGATCAGATAGGTGAGCGTCTGGATGATGAGCGCGCCGATCACGCTGCCCGCGAGCGTGAAACGGCCGCCCGTCAACGCGGTGCCGCCGAGCGTGACGGCGAGGATGGCATCGAGTTCGAGCAGCAGGCCCGCGTTGTTGCCGTCCGCGCTTTTTACATTCGAACTGATCAGAATGCCGGCGACGCCCGCGCACAATCCGCTGAACGCATACGCGCCGAGCGTGAGCCTTCGCGCCTGCACGCCCGCGACGCGCGCGGCGGTCGGATTGATGCCGATCGCCTGCAGAAAAAGCCCGAGCGCGGTGCGTGTAATGGCGAGATAGAGCAGCACGAACACGAGCGCGACGATAAGAATCGACACCGGCACGCCGAGCAGATAACCGCCGCCGAAGAAGAAGTAGGGCGAGTAGTAGATCGTGATGATCTGGCCGCTCGTGATGAGCTGTGCTATGCCGCGTCCCGCGACCATGAGAATGAGCGTCGCGATGATCGGCTGCATGCCCGCGCGCGCAACGAGCAGGCCGTTCCACAGCCCGCACAGCAACGCGACGCCGAGCGCGGCCACGATCACGACGGGCAGTGGAAAGCGCGTGACGGTGCCCGCGACCGACCCGCCGATCGTCCATGCGGCGACCGCGCCCGCGATGGCGACGACCGCGCCCACGGAGATATCGATGCCGCGCGTCGCGATCACGATGGTCATGCCGAGCGCGACGACCGCGAGCGGCGCGGCGCGATTGAGGATGTCGACGAGGCTGCCGTAGAGATGATGATCGCGCCATTCGACATGCAGGAAGCCCGGATTGAAGGCCGCGTTCAGCGCGAGCAGCAGCGCGAGCGTGACGATCGGCCAGCCGAGCCGATGCTCCATCGCCGAACGCAGCATTCCACGTCGCACGGTGTCATCCAT
Source organism: Caballeronia sp. INML2 (assembly GCF_023631365.1). Classification (NCBI taxonomy): domain Bacteria; kingdom Pseudomonadati; phylum Pseudomonadota; class Betaproteobacteria; order Burkholderiales; family Burkholderiaceae; genus Caballeronia; species Caballeronia sp. INML2. The sequence continues at coordinate 4,132 of NZ_JALQDH010000086.1, forward strand.
GTTCGGCTCCGATCATTTCGCAGACGGTGTCCTCGCTCGTTCCCGCCGGAAGCTCGCCGACCTTGCGACGGTCGCGCAGCACGACGATGCGGTTGGCGATGCGCACGACCTCCGAGATTTCCGACGAGATGAAGAGCACCGCCATGCCCGTCGATGCGAGGCGAAGTATCTCGTCCATGATTTCCTGTTTTGCCGCGACGTCGATGCCGCGCGTCGGCTCGTCGAGAATGAGCAGACGCGGCTCGGTCGCGAGCCATCGCGCGATGAGCGCCTTTTGCTGATTGCCGCCGGAGAGCAGGCCTATCGGCATGTCGAGCGTCGCGGCCTTGATGCCGAGCGCGCGCACGAAGCGTTCGGCGAGCGCGTTCTGTTCGGCGCGCGTGAGGCAGCGTCGCGCGCCCATTCGGGCCTGCAACGCGAGTGCGATGTTCTCGCGCAACGACAACTCCGCGACGATGCCATCGGCCTTGCGCTCTTCCGGACAAAATGCGATGCCATGACGGATCGCCTGCGCGGGCGTCGCGAATGAAACCGGCGTGCCATCGATGCGCAGTTCGCCTTCGTCGGGCTTCTCCAGACCGAAGAGCAGCTTCGCAAGCTCGGTGCGTCCGGACCCGAGCAGCCCCGCGACGCCGACCACTTCGCTTGCACGCACGCGCAGATCGAGCGGTTGCAATTGTCCCTTCTGGCCGAGCCGCACGGCGTCGAGCACGGCGTTATCCGTCGCGCTCGCCTCGGACTCTTCGGGCGGCGCCTGACGCGCTTGCGCTGCGGCGAGCTCGCGCCCGAGCATCGCTGCGATCAGCGCCTGCGTGCCCAGCTCGCTCGCGCGCCATTCGCCCACGCGCCGGCTATTGCGCAATACGGTGATGCGATCGGAGATCGCGTAGACCTGATTCAGAAAGTGCGTGACGAACAGAATGGCGAGACCTTGCTCGCGCAGCCGCCGCAGCACGTCGAACAGGCGGCGCACTTCGTCGTCGTCGAGGCTGGAAGTGGGCTCGTCGAGAATCAATACTTTCGACGACAGCTTCAGCGCCCGCGCGATCGCGACCATCTGCTGCACGGCGACCGAATAGCTCGTCAGCACGCGCGTCACGTCGATATCGAGACCGATGCGCGCAAGCAGCTCGCGCGCCTGCCGGTTCGTCGCGTCCCAGTCGATGCGATAGCCGTGCAGCGCGCCGCGCCGCGGAAAGTAACCGGCGAAGATGTTCTCCGCCACCGACAGATTCGGGCAGAGATTCACTTCCTGATAGACCGTGCTGATGCCGAGCTTCTGCGCTGCGAGCGGCGACTCGGGGCGAATCGCGCGACCGTCGAGCACGATTTCGCCGGCGTCGAGACTGACGACGCCGGTGAGCACCTTGATGAGCGTCGACTTGCCGGCGCCGTTCTGTCCCATCAGCGCGTGAACCTCGCCCGGATAGAGGGTGAGGTTCACGTCCTGCAGCGCATGCACGCCGGCAAAGCGCTTGTCGATGCCGCGCAACTCCAATACGGGTGAAGTCATCGGAGATCAGTATTTGCGATTGGGGAATTCCTTCGCCGCGACCTCCATCGGGAAGATGCTTTCCTGCGTGACGATACGCTTGGGCACGGACTTGCCCGCCTTGATGTCCTTCACGACCGACATCAACTGGGGCCCGAGCAGCGGACTGCATTCGACGGATACGTTGAGCTTGCCCGCCATCATCGCTTCGAAGGCGCCCTTCACGCCATCCACTGAAATGATGATGATGTCCTTGCCGGGCTTCATGCCGGCTTCCTCGATCGCCTGGATCGCGCCGATCGCCATGTCGTCGTTGTGGGCGTAGAGCACGTTGATCTTTTTGCCTTCGGCCTTGAGGAAGGCTTCCATCACTTCCTTGCCTTTCGCGCGCGTGAAGTCGCCGGTCTGCGAACGGATGATCTTGAACTTCGGATCGGACTTGATGATTTCCTCGAAGCCCTTCTTGCGATCGATCGCGGGCGCGGAACCCACTGTCCCCTGCAACTCGACGATATTGACCGGCCCCGGATTGCCTTTCTCCTTCTCGACGAGCCACCGGCCCGCCTTGCGGCCTTCCTCGGTGAAGTCCGAGCCGATGAACGTGACATAGAGCGTCTCGTCCTTGCTGCTGATCGCGCGGTCGGTGAGCACCACGGGAATCTTCGCGTTCTTCGCTTCGACGAGCACCGTTTCCCAGCCGGTTTCGACGACCGGCGAGAACGCGATCACATCGACCTTTTGGGCGATATACGAGCGAATTGCCTTGATCTGGTTTTCCTGCTTCTGCTGGGCGTCGGAGAATTTGAGGTCGATGCCCGCCTCCTTCGCGCTCGACTTGATCGACTCGGTGTTCGCAGTGCGCCATTCGCTTTCGGCGCCAACCTGCGCGAAGCCGAGCACGATCGGCTTCTGTGCGAAGGCGGGTAGCGGGAGCATGGCGCTCAGGGGCGCGGCGGCTATCGCGACTAACACGGTGCGGCGTTTCATGTCAGTGGTTCCTCCATCCGTTGGCTATTTATTCGACTTTGTTCGAGTGATTCTGGAATAACCTGTTAATTCGTTGTTCTATTTATCTCTTTGCCGTTCCGGTATATGGGTTTTTATACCGCCGATGCAACGGCGCCGAGATAGATTGACTATATGAAGCTATCCGGCCACTTTTAATTCACGTTAACCCGCTTTTTCGGGCGAAACAGTCATACCATCTCGCGGCTTTCGCCGCATTGCAGCATCGTTTCGAACGAAGTGGAAAGAACCGGTAACACCGGCGTAATGCCTCGTAAGCACCCGCGAAAAGCGTGTTTTTTTCGCGCGATCGTCACATCGCGCGCTCATGGAAGATTGCCCCGTTGCAATCCGCAACGGTCTTTCATCTTCAAGGAGCGCGCAGCATGAACGTCACTGGCCCGAGCACTCAACACACGACGCAAACGTCGTCGCACACGTTGCCCATCAAGCGGGGTGGCGATAACCCGACCGTAGACACCGCCACGCCGAACGCGAAGACGACGCCGAGCAATCCGGCGCATCTCGGCAATCACGTCGACACGACCGCGTGAATCATGGCGACGTTCTTTCGTCTCGTGCTCGCGTGCGCCGCGCTCGCGGCGTGTCCGCTCATGCTCGACGGCTGCGCGCTCGCCGCGTTGCCGTGCCGCGTGACATCTGCCGCGCTGAAGATCGTGCCGGTCGTGGGTCATGCCGCGTCCACGCCCTTCGATGCCTGCGCCACCGCCATCGACTGACATGAAGCGAACGTTCCTTCGCTGCGCCTTGCTCGCTTGCATGGCGACGCCCGCATTCGCCGCGGCGCAAAAGCCGTTCGACTTCCGCGGCCTGCGGCTCGGCATTTCGCTCGATGCCTTCCGTCGCGAGGAGCCCGCGCGCGCGACGCCGCCCGGCAGCGTCGCCGTATGCGACACGGACCTCGAGGCCGCCTCGCTCGGCATGGTGCTGCGCGATGCGCACAGCCTGTCGATCGCGTGCAAATGGGCACATCGCACGCAAAACGGATGGAGCGAATCGCTGGCGGTCGTCGATGGCACGCCCGCGCGCGATCACGTGCTGCGCTTCATGGCGATGCCGGGCGATGCGTCGCCGCGGCTGTATCGCATGTCGTTCGTGATCGATGCGCGCGTGGCCGATGACTTCGCGCAAGCGCTGACGTCGAAGTTCGGCGGGAGTCGCGTCGAGCGCGCGAACGGCTACCAGACGCGGACATGGGAGAACGCGGCGAGCTCAATCACGCTGGAGGCGAACGGCGCCGCGGCCTCGGCGCGCGTGATCTATCGCCTGAAGGCCTACGAAGCGTGGCTGCGCGATACCACCGACAGATGGCGGCTCGCCGCCGTTCACGACGCGCCCTGAATCGAAGGAGAGGATTGTTCATGAAACTGGCGTCAATGCCATGCGCGGCGTTCGTGCTCGCGCTCGCCGCGTGCTCGTCGTCGGGGTCGCGCTCGATCGTCGAGATGCCGACTTATGCGCCGGCCGTCGCGCAGCCGGTCAACGTCAACACGCTGGGCGCGATCTATCAGGCGGGCAGTTCGGCATCGCTCTACGAGACTTCGCGCGCGCAGAGGGTCGGCGACGTGCTGACGATCCGGCTCGCGGAGTCGTACCAGGGCAGCAATACCGCGGATGCCAGCGCGAGCCGCGCGAGCAGCATCAGCGCCGAGGCCGCCGACAAGTCGAGCGGGGCGGCGGCGCGGCTCGCGCGTCTTTTCAATGTCGGCTCGGCGGATACGTCGTTCAAGGGGAACGGCAGCACCAGCAATCTTTCGGCGATGAGCGGCACGCTCGCGGTATCGGTCATCGGCACGTTGCCGGGCGGCAATCTCGTGGTCGCGGGCGACAAGATCATCGCGATGAGCGGCAATCAGGACCGGCTGCGATTCTCCGGCATCGTCAATCCGAAGGATATCGAGGCGGGGAATTACGTGGCGTCGAACAAGGTGGCGAATGCGCGCATCGAACAGGCGGGCGTGGGAATGCTCGCGGATTCGACGACGATGGGGTGGTTGCAGCGGCTGTTCATGAGTGTGCTGACTTTCTGATGGTGATGCGGGGCGCGTTGATCCTGCGCGTGGTTTGCGAAATCCAGCGCTGACGAGCTTCGCTTTTTGCCATCGCAGATGGTCTGCGTCGATCGGATGAACCGCTTGCAGCGTGATTCCGTGTGTGTCCCCCACGAGAGTCATCCGGGATTCTTGGTGAATTGATTAGGATTACTCGGTTTGCTTTGATTTAAGCCGTGGTTTAGAAAGACGGTTCGATTCCTCTCAGGCGCGAAAGCGAGAATGAATAACTGGCATCCGGACGTATCGCAACAGTTCGCCGAGCAAATGGCTCCCGAAACGGGAGGCCAGGCGTAATGGCGCTGCTTGCAGTTACTCACCTGACGCCGGTCATCGGCGTGGACGTTCATCTGATCCAGACATTCGCAGGCCCCACGCTACCGCTGCCGCATCC
>NZ_JALQDH010000087.1:0-275 GCF_023631365.1 Caballeronia sp. INML2
CGACGGGCGGATTGAACGCGAAGCCGTTCTGTTCCGCATAGGCGAGACGGATGACGCTCTTGCCGTCGGGCAGCACGATCTTTCCCGCGCCCTGTAATTGCATAGAGTAGAGCATCGCGGGGTCTTCCACATAGGCGAGCACGGGCGCGCGGCTCATGCCGCGCTCGATATCGGCGCGCGCGTAGTAGGGCACGATATCCGCGCCTTCGCGGCGCAGCCGCAGCTTCTTGTCGCGGATGTCCGGCACGCTGTCGCCGACGCGCAGCGTGTACGTC